>PQAQ01000150.1:0-7508 GCA_003105305.1 Candidatus Methylomirabilota bacterium | reverse complement strand
GCGAAAAGCGACCACCGTAGAGGTTCTGCAGACCAACCATTGCCATTGTGGCTTGATATCAACGGCTCCCGGACTTGACCCGGCATCGTGCAGAGCCTATCATCGAGAGAGCGGAACTTTAGGATGGGACGGCGAGCCGCAGCGATTGAATCTCGCCAATAGTTAATCGACCCGGCCCGTCAGGCCCCACGTGAAGCAGTTGCTTAACGGCCTTCACGAAGGAGAACAACAATGGCCTCACAGACGGAAAAAGACGCAGGACCCGACCTGACGAAAGGCATCTCCCTCTCCGACTTTGGCGATCGGCCGCTGCTGCGCGGGCACGTGGGGGACCAGGCGGTGGTGTTGGCGCGCATAGGCGCCGAGGTGATGGCTGTCGGCGCGACGTGCACACATTATGGCGGACCCCTGGCAAAGGGCCTCATCGTCGGCGACACGGTACGATGCCCCTGGCACCACGCCTGCTTCTCTCTGCGCAGCGGCGAGGCTCTCGGCGCGCCCGCATTTGACCCGCTGCCATGCTGGAAGGTCGAGCGCGTAGGCGACCGAATCGTGGTGCGGGAGCGGATCGCCACGGAACCGAAAGCCGGGCCGCCGCCAACCGCAGCGCGCCAGCCGGAAAGCGTCGTGATCGTCGGTGGCGGAGCCGCGGGCTTCGCTTGTGCCGAGATGCTGCGACGGCGCGGCTATCATGGGCCGCTCACGATACTGAGCGACGATTCCACGGGGCCCTGTGACCGACCCAACCTGTCGAAGGGTTACCTGGCGGGCACAGCCCGGGAAGACTGGATTCCGTTGCAGCCCGACGAGTTCTATGAGCAGAAGCGCATTAATCTTCTCCTTGGCGCGTCTGTGAAGAGTATCAGCGCGACCGAACGAACCGTCACGACCGAAGATGGTCGCATCTTTCCGTTCGATCGTCTGCTCCTGGCCACTGGCGCCGAACCGATCAGGCCGCCCATTTCGGGTCGAGATCGCGATCATGTGTTCACCCTGCGCTCCCTCGCTGACAGCCGCGCCATCATCGAGCGAGCAAAGAGCGCCAAGGTGGCGGCCGTGCTGGGTTCCGGATTCATCGGCCTGGAGACGGCGGCCGCCTTGCGCAGCCGCGGATTGGAGGTGCATGTGGTCTCGTTGGAGGCGCGGCCGCTCGAGAGCGTGCTTGGCCCCGAACTCGGCGACTTCATCCGCCATCTGCACGAGGAGCGCGGCGTCATCTTCCACATGGGTGATTCTCTGGCGCAGATCGGACCGGGCGCGGTGACGCTGAGCAGTGGACACGAACTCGCCGCCGACCTTGTGATTTTCGGCGTGGGTGTGCGGCCGCGCACTGCGCTGGCGGAAGCGGCCGGGATCACTGTCGATCGCGGGATTCTGGTCGACGAGCATCTGGAGACCGGCGTCCCCGGCGTCTTTGCGGCCGGAGATGTGGCGCGCTGGCGTGATGCGATGAGCGGACGGATGCAGCGTATCGAGCATTGGGTGGTGGCGGAGCGGCACGGACAGGTGGTAGCTGAAAATATGCTCGGCGCGCGTACGGTGTATCGGGACGCGCCGTTCTTCTGGAGCGCGCATTACGATGTCATGATCCGTTATGCCGGCTACGCCGAATCGTGGGATACGATCGATATTGACGGCAGCGTCGCCGCACGTGACTGCATTGTCGCCTACAAAAAGGATGGCAGAACGGTTGCTGTGGCGACCATTGGACGGGATCTGCAGGCGCTCGAGTACGCAGCGTCGATGGAGCCGGCAGGATCCTGACTCGGCAGGAAGGCGCGCGTTCAACAGGCTGTCAAGGGATAGGATCGAACGCACGCCCTCCGGAGCGGAATCCTGGGGGCAGGAATGACCGAACGATTCAGGATCGGCGATCACGTCACCTGGAATTCGGAGGCGGGTTGGGTCAGCGGAACGATCATTGCGATCCATACCAGCGACTTCGACTATAAGGATCACCGGCGACACGCGTCAGAGGACGACCCCCAATACGAGATCAAGAGCGACAAGACCGATCACGTTGCGGCTCACAAAGGCTCCGCCTTGCGACGGACCCGCGGCGGAGGGGAGCGTTGAGTTTCTCCTTTTTTACGATCGGCCACTCGACCCGTTCGCTCGACGAATTCGCGGCATTGCTGCGCGTGGCAGGGACACAATTGGTTGTCGACATCAGGACCGTTCCGAGGTCGAGAACCAACCCGCAATACAATACGGATACGCTTCGCGACGGCTTGGCGGCTTACCGCGTCGCCTATGAGCGCATCGCGGAACTCGGCGGATTGCGCGGCAGAGCCAAGACGGTGTCGGCCGAGGTGAACGTGCTCTGGGAGAACCGGAGCTTTCACAACTATGCCGACTATGCGCTCTCGAAATCGTTCCGGACCGGCCTCGACAGGCTGGTCGCGCTGGGGCGCGAGCAGCCGAGCGCCATCATGTGTTCCGAGGCGGTCTGGTGGCGATGCCATCGCCGCATCGTCTCCGACCATCTCATGGCGCGCGGCGAGACCGTGTTTCATCTGATGGGGCACGACCGGGTAGTTCCCGCGCGCTTAACCGAGGGCGCGCGCGTTCAGCCATCCGGCGTCGTAGTCTATCCCCAGCGTAATGTTGAGCACGCCGCGAGTCTTCCTCGCACTGCGATTGTCGGATTCTCGCGGAGTAGGGGATGACCAAGGACGAGCTGACCGGCGTGATACGGCGGCGATACGACCGCCAGGCCAGGCTCTATGATCTGAAGAACGCCGTGATGGGGCACGGCGCCTTTGCCGACTGGCGTCGGCGTCTCTGGGCGCAGGTGGACGGCCAACAGATCCTGGAACTGGGGTCGGGACCGGCGCCAACTTTCCATTCTATCCGCCTAGCGCTCGAGTGACACAGCCATCGATTCCAGCGAGGCCATGCTGGCGCGAGCGTATGCGAAAGCGGCGCGAGAGGGCGTGTCCGTCGATCTTCGGCTAATGGACTGTCACCCCACCCCATCTTGACAGCTACGCTCAAAACTGTTACAAAGACGGGGCCTTACGTCTTTGGCGGCGACAACCCCTCAAGCCGATCAGGATGGCCCCCGGCGGCCTAACGGCGTCCGTGGATTACAGATAGGGTCGCTGCCGCTTCTACGACCTTCAGTGCTAGGCTCCGCTACGGCACTCGGGGCCGCCCGGACCGATTAGTTAACGGTAACGACGGGCCGTGAACCTGTTGGCGGCTCGGTTCGAGGAAACGAATGGACAGCACATGGAGTGTAAGATCGAAAAAAGCGGTTAAAGGAACAGTTGTGCGGTATCTATATAACTATGTATTAAAAAAGGATAACGCGCCCGTAGCTCAGATGGATAGAGCAAGGGTTTCCTAAACCCTGTGTCGCAGGTTCAAGTCCTGTCGGGCGCACCAGCGCCCTCGATCTCTTAGGGAGTACACGTCAATGGTGTTATGGCCTCGAACCAGTAATTCAGATTTTCAGATTGACCCGCGTCGATCGTCAACAGACACGGTGACGCGACTTGCAGTCATGATCACCGACTGGTGGAAGTGGGCTGTCGTAGGCGTCGTTGGGCTCCTTGTCCTCGCTGCTGCGATCGTCGCGTATTCGGTATGGGGGAGTAAGACGGAAACCGACGCCGCGACGCTCCTGAGTAAGGCCGCCACTCTGCTTGAGACCAACTCAACAGGCGGACCGGAGGCGGCCAAAAGAGAGGAGGGGATTCGCCTCCTGCAGGAGGTCATAAATCGATACCCAAGGAGTGGCGCGGCTGCCGAGGCCACACTTCGTCTCGGCGCCCATTACTACTCGCTGGGTAACTTCAACGAGGCGCGAAAGGTGTTCACCGCCTACCTCGAAAAAAACCCGAACGGCCAGATCGCCTTTTCGGCCGGCCTCGGACTTGGTGACGCCTTTCTCGCAGAACGCAATTATGAAAAGGCTATCGAAATCTACACTCGGCTAATCGACCAATTCCCCAAAGAGCCGTTACTTCCCGAAGCGCAACTGCACCTGGCCACGGCGTATCAAGGGGCGAAACGGGTGACAGAGGCCAGGGCGTTGTACGAGAAGATCGTCGCAGCCTATCCGAATACCGGCTGGGCACAGCGAGCGCAGACCGAATTCTACAAGTCCAGCTTGACCTCACCTTAAAAATCTACGCCCACGATGTTTCTTATTGAATGCAGTACGTCGTATAAGACATATTATGTCAACTACGATGCGCAACAAGACCAGGCGTGCGGGCTACATCCGTTTGCGTTCCTAAACGTACTTTGCGAGAGGCGGGGTTAGCGGTCCGGATGACAGGGGGACAAGTTAGCGCAGCAGCGTTTTATTCATCTCTCACATCTTATATTTGCCGAAGTCCTCCGGCTTGAGATTCTCGAGCCACTCCTTCCATTTATCCGTTTCTTCTTTCTCCTCCGACACCTCAATATTTTTAGCCTGCGCGACAACGTTTTCAGCGACAAAAATAGGGGCGTTGGTACGGAGCGCTAACGCAATGGCATCGCTGGGGCGCGCGTCGATCTGTACGACGCTGCCGTTGTGGTTCAGATCGATGGTGGCATAAAAGGTATTTTCTTTAAGATCGTTGACCGTGATCTGTTGAACGGTAATACCGAGGCCGTCCAGAATATTTTTCAGGAGGTCATGGGTCATAGGCCGCGGCGTTGACACCTTTTCCAGCTCCAGCGCAATCGCGTTAGCTTCAAAGATCCCGACCCAGATCGGCAGCGCGCGACGCTCATCCGGATCCTTTAAGATCACAATCGGCATGTTGGTAATCGGATCCAGCGCAATGCCGCGCACTGTCATCTTAATGAGCATCGACCTCTCCTTATCGTAAGGTCTTCGAGAAGACGGGAGCGAGTTTTTGATAGGTAACGGTCAGGTCTTCAGGAATGACCTTCGTCTCGGCCACAACAGGCATAAAATTGGTGTCTCCGCTCCAGCGCGGAACTATATGCGCGTGGAGATGGTGCTCGACGCCTGCGCCGGCCGCCTTGCCCTGATTGATGCCCATATTGAATCCGTCAGCGTTCATCGTCTGCTGCAAAAGCGATGCGCTCCTGGCAGTCTGTCGGATGAGTTCATGTTGCTCATCAGAAGAGAGCTCCCATAACGTTGCCACGTGCCGATATGGAGCGATCATAAGATGCCCCGGATTATATGGGTACAGGTTCATCTGGATAAATACGAAACTACTACGATAAAGAACGAGGGACTGTTCATCTTGTTCATTGCCCCCCGTTTCACAAAACAGGCAGGAACCTACAGGCGCAACCTTTTTCACATAAGCCATTCTCCAGGGCGCCCATAACGTGTCCATTTCATACACACCGCGATTGCTGCCTGTAAGAGTCTGTGTTTGCCGGTTATCGCGGCGCACTCGCCGCCTCTACGACCCGAATTGAATCTAGCATCAGGCCGTTAGTTCCGCAAGGCCTTTTTAGGATGTTACGAATCCGATCAAGAGTTGAAATTCAGGATGGTCCGGCGCAACGTTCGAGCTGATTGTGCGCGGGAAGCGCTCTAAGGCCGCCACACAATTAGTTATCGATGAGCTGCCTCAACTCCTTCCCTGGTTTGAAGAATGGGATCCGCTTTGAGGGAACATGAACGGCTTGACCACTCTGCGGATTCCTTCCCTGCCGAGCGCGGCGCTGCCTGGTACGGAAGCTCCCGAAACCTCGCAGTTCAACCTTTCCGTCATCGTGCGACGCGAGAGCCCTCGTAATGCTGTCGAGGATGGTATCAATGACGACTTCGGTATCTTTCTTGGTCAGATACACCCGGGCGGCCACCAATTCTACCAAGTCGGCCTTTGTCATACTGGCAACTCCTCCGTATGCGGGAACTCTGTCGATCCGTTCTGTCGAGATATATCCGTTATTACCATAGCAGATAGTTTACAGAGAGTGTTGATGAGGGGTAGATCGGCAGTTCCATATTGAACAGACTCATGCTGCCACGCAGCAAGTCAATGAGGAATAAGCCCTTCTTTCGTTCCTCGATGACGGTCGGTTTTCCACTGATCCCCGCCAACAGGCCTGCCCGCTCGATAGCGTCCTGAAGGTTGCCTAGTTGATCCACCAGGCCGATCGATTGCGCCTCCCGCCCGCTGAAAATCCGCCCGTCAGCTATGGCCTCGACCTTCTTGCGATCGAGTTGCCTGCCTTTGGCTACGACATCGATAAACTGACCATGCACGTCATCCAGCATACTTTGCAGAATCTGGCGCTCTGCCTCCGTCATTTCGCGTGTCGGAGATGCGAGATCCTTGTGTTGGCCGCTCTTCACGACGACCGACTTCACACCGATCTTCTGCATCAGGCCAGAGATATTAGGAACCTGAAGCAGAACGCCAATGCTGCCGGTGATCGTGCCAGGATTCGCCATAATAACATCCGTGGCGCTCGCGATGTAATATCCGCCGGAGGCGGCTACGCTCCCCATCGAGGTGACGATCGGTTTCTTATTAGTCGTGCGGGTTTTGAGAATCTCTTCATAGATCTCCTGAGAGGGGGCCACTCCACCCCCAGGACTATTAATCCTCAATACTATCGCTTTGACCGTCGGATTCGTTCGATGTTTTTCGAGTTGCTCAATGACCTCCTTGGAATCCAGAATGACGCCTTCCACGGTAATGAGCGCAACTTTGCTTCCGCCGAATCGTTCCCATCTGCCGAACGAGAAGGCCAGGCTGAATAGCAATAGGAGGCTCAGGGATACCGCCACGCTGATGATCAGCCACGTCCGCCTCATACCTCAGCGACCTTTACTGGATTTCGTGTTCCTCTTCCCGACGTTCCGAAGACTGGTCGGGAGAGCTCGTCTGGCCGGTCGGCTCGCCGGATCCGCCCTGACCGTCCAGATAGGCGCGAAGACTCAGTCCAAGCTTGCGCTCGTTAGCGTCAAGTTTAATGATCTTGAGCCAAAGTTCCTGATCGATGGAGACGACATCCTCCGGTTTGGCAACCCGTTCATGACTCAGTTCGGAAATGTGCAGCAGCCCCTCTACTCCGTCCTCCAATTCGACGAAGGCTCCGAAATCTGTGAGGCGAACCACCTTAGCCTTCACGTCCATCCCGACGCGGTACTTCTCAAGAACGATCGATTGCCAAGGGTCGGGTTGGCTCTGCTTGAGACCAAGAGAGATTCGTCGATTGGCTTTATCGGTGTGCAGAACGACTGCCTCCACTTTATCCCCTCGCTTCAAAATCTCGGACGGATGGCGGACTCGCTTTGTCCAGGACATATCAGATACATGGATCAGGCCATCGATCCCGTCGTTCAGCTCGACGAACGCGCCAAAGTCGGTCAGATTTCTTACAGTCCCTTCCACGCGCGTCCCCACCGGGTAGCTTTCTTCAATCGACTCCCACGGATTGGGTTCAACCTGACGCAGCCCCAGTGAAATCCGCTTATTCGCCTTATCGACATCCAGGACGACAACCTCGATCGTATCACCAATTGAAACGACCTTCGACGGATGTTTTACTCGCTGTGTCCAGGACATCTCCGA
>PQAQ01000149.1 GCA_003105305.1 Candidatus Methylomirabilota bacterium | reverse complement strand
GCGTCTACCAATTCCGCCACTTCGGCACGACCTATGGCATTGGATACGTCCTTTACTTGTAAAGGGTCAATCCGGAAAAGTCAACGGAAAAGCGCAGGAACAATCCATGACTTACGAAGATGATCAGATGTGCTTTGTCTGTGGTGCGCAGAATCCGGACGGTTTGCATCTCCATTTCGAACTGGTGGGCGAGGATCGAATCCGGACTGAGTTTATTCCGCCGAAACGGTTTCAGGGCTGGAAGGATATCCTGCACGGCGGCATTATTGCAACCATCCTTGATGAGGTGATGGTCAATAACGCCTACCTGCGGCAGATCATGGCCGTGACCACCAAGCTGGAGATGAGGCTCAGGCGCCCGGCCGCGATCGGATCACGGTTGATCTTTTACGGGCAGATCGTGAAACAGGATAGCAGGACGGTGACGACGAAGGCCTGGGCCGAGCAGGAGGACGGGGTGATCGTTGCCGAGGCAAACGGTCTGTTGATGAAAATCTGAGGATCGAATGGAAGAACAGACGCGCCGGGTTATCACGCTGCTGACCGATTTTGGGTTGAGCGACCCGTTCGTCGGGATTATGAAAGGGGTGATTTTCAGAATCAACCCCCAAGCGATAATCGTGGATCTGTGTCACGGCGGCAGCGTCTATGATCCGTCCGAAGGGGCGTTTCATCTCCTCACCTCGTATCGTTACTTTCCCGCAGGCACGATCCATGTTGCCGTGATCGATCCGGGGGTCGGCGGACCCCGTCGGCCGATCCTGGTTGCCTGTGGGGGCCATCTGTTTATCGGTCCGGACAATGGACTGCTGGGTCCGCTGGCAGAGCAAGACGGATCGACTGTCAGGGTCATTACTGCAAACCGGTATTTCCTTCAGCCGGTCAGTGCCACCTTTCATGGACGCGACGTGTTTGCGCCTATAGCCGGCCACCTCTCGCGCGGGGTTGAGCCCGCCGAGTGTGGCGAGTTGATTGATGACTATGTCCGCCTGCCGCTTCCACGTGCGGTACGGTCCGGGACATTATTAATCAGGGGGGAAGTCCTTCATATCGATCGGTTTGGCAACCTGGTGACAAATATCGCTAGGGCTGATCTGGAGCGGGTGGCAACCGGGGATTGTCCGACGGTATGCGTCGTCAGTGTCGCTTGTCGGGAAGTCCCGATCGTTGCCCACTATGGGCAAGTCGCCCCCGGCGCGCCAGGGGCGATCATTGGAAGCGCCGAATACCTGGAAATTTTTGTGAATCAGGGGGATGCATCCCGATTCCTCAGCACAGGACGGGGATCCGACGTCGTGGTTAGGCGGAAAGACTCCGAGGCGCGGTGTCTTTGACAACCCGTCAAACAGTGTGTTAGGCTTAAGCCTCGTAACGTGATTTGCTTAACATCGTGAGCGGCTATCGACTTCACGGGAGAGCGAAACAGCGTGGCTAAAGGGTCGTTCGCAAATTTCTATAAAGGGGTCTCTGGTGATGCCCTTGGCGCGTATCTCAAGCGGATCGCCCAGGTGCCTCTCCTGAAGAAGGAAGAGGAACTGATCCTGGGTAGGGCGAGTCAACGGGGTGATGAAAAGGCCCTGAAGCGATTGGTAGAGGCCAATCTCCGCTTTGTCGTTAAGGTGGCTCTCCGCTATCGAGGGTGCGGATTGTCGCTTCCTGATCTGATTAACGAAGGCAATATCGGTCTCCTTGAGGCCGCGCGCCGCTATTCTCCGGATTATAATGTCAAGTTTATTACCTATGCCGTCTGGTGGATTCGACAAGCGATCATGCAGGCCCTGGCCGTGAGCGGAGGGGCGGTCAGGCTTCCACTCAGAAAGGCGCGCTTGGCCTCGCAGCTTGGCGATGTCCGCGCCGATCTCTCCCAGCAGTTGCAGGCCGAGCCGACCGATTCGGAGGTGACGGAGGGGTTGGATCTCAGTGCAAGCGACCTGGAAGGGGCGTTGCATCGGGGAGGTCAGCTAGCCTTTCTGAGTGATGAAATCGGCTTTGAACAGCGAATTGGAATGGAGTTGTATGAATCGAGACAGCTTCCTCCTGCTGACTATGATTTGATCCGAAGATCGCTCCGTGAAGAGATAGAGCGGATGCTCGGCGGGCTAAGCCAGAGAGAGCGGCTTATTGTCGAGTTACGTTTCGGGTTGGGGACAGAAGACGCGATGACTTTGAAGGAGGTCGGCAAACGACTCAAGCTCTCGCGTGAGCGGGTCCGACAGATCGAAGAGCGCGCGAAGGATAAATTGCGCGTGTGGGCCAAATCCCGACATTTGAAGGATTACCTGAATTAATACTGTCAGGATTACCGCGCTGTTCTGCATCGCAAGAGATGTGGAACCCGCCCGGTTGACATCGAGTGAGACCGCATCGAACGGCCCTGATCTTTTGCGAGAGATCAGGGCTCTTGTTTTTTATTCGGTGAGGCTCATGCACTGCGATGTGGCAGCCGCAAGGTGAGCCACCGTGGGATTCTCCATCTTAGCCTCGTTCTTGCGCTGTCGTGCCCTCGCATGGCTGCAGGGGCGTATCGCATCCGGGGGAGATGTGGCCGATTACTATGAGGCAAGCGCGCAGACGGCGCGTTGGCGGATGGTCGAGGAACAGCTCAGGGCCCGCGATATCGTCGATGAGCGGGTCCTTGCGGCGATGGAGCGGGTCCCTCGCCATCTGTTTGTCGAGCCCGCGCTGAGACCGTATGCCTACGAAGACCGTCCTCTCGCCATCGGCGTCGGGCAGACGATTTCGCAGCCGTACATTGTTGCGCTCATGATCCAACTCCTCCGCGTGCTGCCGTCTCATCGGGTCCTCGAGATCGGGACCGGTTCTGGCTATCAGGCAGCGATCCTGGCTGAGTTGGCGGCTGAGGTCTACACCATCGAAATCATTGCGTCGCTTGCCGAGACCGCCGGCGCCCGTCTTGAGGCGCTGGGGTGTCGGAATGTGCGGGTGAGCCATGGAGATGGCTACGAGGGATGGCTGGAGGCCGCGCCTTTTGACGGGATTGTTGTCGCAGCCGGCGCGCCAGAGATCCCCAGCCCCCTGATCGAGCAGCTCCGCGAGGGGGGACGCATCGTGATCCCTATAGGAGTAGCCGGAACAACGCAGGATCTGATCCTTGGGGAGAAGCGTGGCGGAAGATTACAGGTTCGCGCCGTCGCGCCCGTACTCTTCGTGCCGTTGACCGGAAAGGGCGGCGCCGAACAATAGCCGCAAACCGATCATCGAAGGGTGAAAACTTGCGTGTGCATTCATGATTCCACTGAAGGATAACATCCCATCCAGCCGTACACCCGTCGTGACAGTGGGGCTCATCGCCGCGAATGTTCTTGTCTATCTGAACCAGGCGATGCTGTCACCGCAAGCGGCAGTGCAGTTTATCCGCGAGTATGGTCTGACTCCATTGGAGATCAGTGGCGGCGATCTATCGATTCCGCATCCTGTCCCTCTCTACGCCACCGTCTTTACCTCAATGTTCGTGCATGGTGGCCTCTTCCACGTTGGTGGCAACATGCTCTATCTCTGGATCTTTGGTGACAACGTCGAGGACAGGATGGGCCGGCTCAAGTTTCTGGTGTTCTACCTGCTTTCCGGGTTGGGCGCTGCATCCGCTCAGATCTGGGCCAATCCCGCGTCAAAGATTCCCATGATCGGCGCCAGCGGGGCGATCTCCGGTGTGCTGGGCGCCTACCTTTTCCTCTTTCCTCACGCCCGGGTTCTGACCCTGATTCCACTCGGATTTTTCTCCAGGGTTATGGAGATCCCGGCAACGGTGGTCCTGGGATTCTGGATCATCGTCCAGGTTCTGAACGGCGTCATGACGCTGGGGGCACAGGTCGGGGGTGTCGCGTGGTTGGCTCATGTCGGGGGATTCATCGCGGGTCTCGTGATGGTGATCCCGTTCGCCGGACGTCGTGGGCGACCCCTCCGGGGGGTTCCGCTATTATGAATACGGCGAGGCGAACCGAGACCTTGAGCAGTCAAGAGTTTCGTCAGTTAGTTGCTCAGGCGATTGCGTCGCTCCCGCCCCGGGTCGCGGCACATCTCTCAAATGTCGACATTGTAGTCAAAGAGCGCCCGACATCCGAGGAGTTGGCGATGGCCGGGATTGGTCCGGGATCGACGCTCTTCGGTCTTTACACCGGCGTCCCGCTCACAAAGCGGACGACTTCATACGGGATGGTTCTTCCCGATAAGATCACGCTGTACCGGCGATCGATCGAGGAGGGCTGCCGGACCGAGCAGGAGATCCAGACGCAGATCCGATTCACGCTGCTGCACGAGATCGGACATCATTTTGGCCTCTCTGAAGATGATTTGCAAGAGGCCGGGTACCAATGATGCGCCGGTATTCGTTCCCTGAAAATTCTTGACACCCTGCGGTGAACCCCGCTAGATTGAGCCGGTTTCGTATCGAAATCACACGCTCAGGAGGATCAATGGCCCCGAGGGGACGACGACGCGGAGAGGCGCGGTTTTACGAGCTGTACTGCATTGCGTGCGGCGCTACCTGTACCGAGCAGGAGAGCAGCTCGCGGTGCGTCAGGTGCGGCAAGCCGCTGGGCGTGCGCTATGATTACGCCTACATCCGGGCCCGCCTGAACCGTTACTCGCTCAAGACCTCTCCGATCAAGGCGCTTAAATACCTCGATTTCTATCCCATTCTGAATCTTGATCTGGTGGTCTCGCTTGACGAGGGCGGAACGCCGCTGTATCGGTGCCATCGATTGGCGAAAGAGTTAGGGATCAAGCGGCTGTATATCAAGAACGAAGGGATGAACCCGACCGGCGTCTTCAAGGATCGAGGGACGCTGGTGGAGATCACCAAGGCCAAAGAGCAGGGCGCCAAGGCCATCTGCGTCGCCTCAACCGGCAATATGGCCGGCTCCGTCGCCGCCTATGCCTCGATTGCAAATCTGCCGTGCTATGTCGCGGTGCCCGAGGGGACCCCGATCGGTAAGATGGCGCAGTCCCTTTCCTACGGGGCTCGGGTTCTTCAGATTCGAGGAACCTATAACGACGCCGCCTCTATTGCCGAACAGATGAGCCGGCGCTACGGGTATTATCTGGCCGGTGATTACGCCTTCCGCGTCGAAGGCCAGAAGTCACAGGCGTTCGAGATCGTGGAACAGTTGGACTGGCAGGCGCCGGCGGTCGTGATCGTCCCGATGGGGTGCGGGACCAACATCGCTGCGCTGTGGAAAGGCTTCAAAGAGTTTCACGAGCTTGGGCTGATCTCGTCCCTGCCGCGGATGATCGGCGTTCAGCCGGTCGGCTGCTCCCCGATCGTCGCCGCGTTCAATCAGGGAAGCGATGAGATTGTGCCGGTTCAGAAACCGGAGTCGGTTGCCTCGGCGCTGATGGCAGGCGATCCGCTGGACGGGCTGAAGGCGCTGGCTGCACTGCGCGAGTCTGGCGGATGCGCCCTGTCGCTCAGCGATACAGAGATCCTACAGGCTCAGCAGCAACTCGCGCGCCAGGAGTCGATCTTCGTCGAGCCGTCCGGAGCGATCCCTGTGGGAGCGCTGCCACTGCTGCTCACCAGCGCGCGCGTCAGGGCGGATGAGACGGTCGTCTGTCTTGCGACAGGGAACGGGCTGAAGGATCCCAAGGCGGCACTGCGGGTTCTGCCGTCTCCGGCTACGATCGATCCCTCGTTGCAGGAGGTCGAAAAGTTCCTGAAACTGCGCCTGTATGAGATTCGGGCCGCCGGCGCCAAGAACGGCGACAAGAATCTGTTTGAGGCCGTCCCGTCGGTCGCCGAGGTGACCGCCCGGGTCCGGCAGGAGTTCGGGGTCAAGCTGACCGCGGAGTATGGCGGCAAGGTCCGGTCGTTGATCGAGGAGTTTGTCAAGAAAGGGAAGCCGATCATGAAGGCGGACCTGCAGTATATTGTGGAGAATGTCCTCAAGGGTCTGTCGGCGCATGAACCGATCCTCACCGTAGAGGATTTCCGAGTCTCGACCTCACTCCATGGCCAAGCAGAGGCGGCTGTCTGGGTGTTGTTCGACGGAGAGAAGGTGGAGGCGACAGCGGTCGGTGTCGGGCCGGTCGCTGCAGTCATCAACGCCCTGAAGCAGGCGGCCTTGACCCGCGGGAAGCTTTTCTTTGAGTTGATCGACTACAATGTGGGGATCAGCTCGCCCGGAACCGACGCCTCGGTCGAGACGACCATCGTCATGAAGGACGCCGAAGGGAACCGGATCGTTGCCATCGGGACCTCTCCCGACATCATAGTGGCCTCGGTGAACGCCTTCGTGGAAGGATACAACCTGCTATGGGCGCGGCAGAAGAGGTGAGCCGTTGGGCAGGTCGTACTGCAGGGGACAATCCTTGCAGTTCGGTGTGCTCCTGCAGTAGGTCTTGCCGACGGCGACCAGCAGGGCGTGATATTCGTTGAAGAGCGCCGGGTCGGTCGGCAGGTGCGTCATAAAGAGACGCTGGATCTCGCCATAGGACATCTTCGCAGCTATCAGTTCGTGCCGTTCCAGCACGCGACGGGTATAGGCGTCCACGACAAAGATCGGCTGATTCCCGGCGTACAGCAGGATCGAGTCGGCCGTCTCCTCGCCGATTCCTGAAATTCCCAGCAGCTCTTCTCGTAGTTCAAGTTGCTTTCCTCGAAACATCCGCCGCACGCTCCCGCCGTAACGTGTCAGCAGGAAGTGCGTGAAATGCTTGAGACGCACGGCCTTCATGTTATAATATCCTGCCGGACGAATGTGCCTGGCGAGTTGCTCCTGTGGTATGGTATCGATTGCGGCGGGGTGAAGCAGGCGCGCGTCTCGCAACGCCGCGATGGCCTTCTCAACGTTTGTCCAGGCGGTATTCTGCGTCAGGATGGTGCCAACAATTACCTCAAACGGAGAGCGGGCGGGCCACCAGTGCTGCGGTCCAAAAAATTGAAAGAGATGCCGGTAAAGGGAGATGAGCCGTCGTCGGGTGGCTGTCTGTGGCATACCCGGTATTGTGACCGGTTTTTCCGAGAGGTCAAGGGGAGAATCAACGAACAGTGGCGCGATATCTGGGGATCGATTTTGGAACGAAGCGAATCGGAGTGGCCGTGAGTGATGAGTTGGGGCTGACGGCCCAACCGCTTCCCACGCTTGAGCCGTCCACCGACGAGGAGGCTGTTTTCGCCATTCAAGGACTCATCGACGAATATGGTGTGTGCGAGGTGATCGTGGGCTTGCCGAAGAATATGAATGGAACACTGGGTCCCGCGGCGGAGCGGGCTTCGGCGTTTGCCGAGTGTCTTAAAGAGAGCGCCCACGTGGAGGTGACGATGTGGGACGAACGACTGACCAGCCGAGCGGCCGAACGCCTTCTGATTGAGGCCGATCTGTCGCGGGCCAAGCGGAAAGGACGCGTCGATCGGATGGCCGCCGCGTTTATTCTCCAGGGTTTCCTCGATCGCCGCCATCGTCAACAGGAGCGCTCCTCGTGAACGGAATGATCTCCTTACCCCCGTTGTCACAGCGGGCTCTCGCTATCGTCTTCTGTCTGCTAATGGGCGGAGGTATCGGTTGGTATGTCCTGAATGGACCGGGGCCATCTGCGCATGAGACCGTGAGGGCCGTCGTCATCAGACCACAGACCGGCGCCTTCGATATTGCGAAGACGCTGAAGGACGCGGGTGTGATCCGTAGCCGTGTCGCCTTCCTGACCGTCGCTATTGTTCGCGGCACGCAACGACGCCTACTGGCCGGAGAATATGAGTTTATCCCCGGCCTCAGTCTGCTTGAGGTGATCCGCCGAATCGAGCAGGGGAAAGGGCTTGTCAATCAGGTCACGATTCCCGAAGGGTATGCTGCCAGACAGATCGCCAAGCTCCTCCAGGATAAAGGGTTGGTCGACGAGAATCGGTTCATGGCGCTCCTGAAGGACCAGCGGCTGCTCCAACAGTACGGAGTGGAGGGGCCGTCGCTTGAAGGCTACCTATTCCCTGATACCTATCGCTTCGTTAGGGAGATGAGCGAAGAGGCGATCATCGGATTGATGGTTCAGCGATTTGCGGGGGTGTTTGGTTCCGCCGAGCAGGCGCGCGCCAGAGAGTTGCAGATGTCGGTGGCGGAGGTGATGACTCTCGCATCGTTGATCGAACGGGAAGCGCAGGCGGATAAAGAGCGACCACTTATCTCGGCGGTATTCCATAACAGGCTGCGGCTGGGGATGCCGCTGCAATCGGATCCGACCGTGCTCTACAGCCTTTCTCGATTCAGCGGCAAGCTCACTAGGGCGAACCTGCGGGCGCCCTCGCCGTATAACACCTATCTGCACCGCGGACTGCCGCCAGGACCGATTGCAAGTCCTGGACGCGCCTCCGTAATGGCTGCCCTGTATCCCGCCTCCTCCGAATATCTGTACTTCGTATCAAAAAACGACGGAACGCATGTCTTCTCGAATACGCTGCGGGAACATGGCGCGATGGTCAGGCGATATCAGATCGGGAGGGCCGGATGACGCGGGGTCTGGTGGTGATTGCGGGACTGTGCTGCCTCATCGCCGCTTGTACTGCGGATCAGATCGCCGCGAGGGAGGAGGCGGACGCTCATTACAATTTGGGCGTGACGCACCTGGCCGGCGGTGACGCGAAGCAGGCCATAGCAGAGTTGGATCAGGCGATCGGGAGCGTGTCCAGCAATGCGGTCTATCACAACGCCTTGGGGCTGGCCTATTTGATGGATCGTCGACCCGATCTGGCCATCGCCTCTTTTCAGAGGGCAGTCAAACTCGATTCGAGTTTTTCTGATGCCTACAATAATCTTGGTTCGGCCTATGTTCAGCGGGCCGAGTACGACGAGGCCGTAGGGGCCTTTAAACGGGCGCTTTCAAATCCCGCCTACCTGACCCCGGAGCAGGCCCACCTGAACTTGGGGAATGTCTATATGGTCCGGGGACAGACTGCCGATGCGGTGGTGGAGTTCAAGCGCGCGCTGGACGTCACCCCTGAATTTGCTGAGGCTCACAATCGGCTAGGCTACGCCTATCTGGCGCAGGGACAGGTGGAGCTGGCGATCGCCGAACTGACATTGGCAGTGAAATACGCGCCTGAACTTGCCACTGCCTATCAGTCCTTGGGCTTCGCCTTTTTGTCGGCCGGCGAAAAAGAGCGGGCCAAACAGGCGTTTCAGAAGGTGGTAGATCTGAGCTCCACAAGCGAGATGTCGGCTGAGGCGATGCGCCAACTCAAACAGCTCCCCCAATAGCCTCGCCGATACACCCCTCTCCCCATTCTCCAGGTCAACCAATGCCGAACAAGATCGATCTCAAGGGGCTGAGCCTCGAAGAGATGGAGCGCCTGCTTGCCGATCACGGCGAGCCGGCCTACCGTGGCCGACAGCTCTTCCACTGGATCTACGGACGCGGCGTCGCAACATTCGCCGAGATGACTGATCTGCCGGTGGCGCTGCGCGCGAGACTGGCCGAATGGACCGATATTGGCGGCCTCGCACCTCTAAACAGATCGATATCCCGGGACGGTACGCGCAAATACCTATTCGGCTGCGCGGACGGGCGAGCGATCGAGACGGTATTGATTCCTGATGAGGATCGGCTGACGGCGTGCCTCTCCACCCAGGTGGGGTGCGCCCTGGCCTGTGCCTTCTGCCTCACGGGACAGATGGGGTTCGTTCGGCACCTGCAATGTGGCGAGATCGTCGATCAGGTGCTCGCGCTCCAGCGGGATCTTCAACCCGAAGAGCGGATCGGCAATCTCGTATTGATGGGGATGGGGGAGCCGCTTCACAACTACGATGCCGTCGTCAAAGCGCTCACTATTCTGGCGCACCCTCTGGGCCTCGCGTTTCCGCCGCGTCGGATGACGCTTTCTACTGTCGGCCTGGTTCCGGAGATTGTACGGCTTGGCCAGAGTGGACTTGGGGTGAATCTGGCCGTGTCGCTCCATGCGGCGACTGATGACATTCGTGACCGGCTGGTTCCGATCAACCGCCGCTATCCGCTCAAAGAATTGATGGCGGCGCTCAGGACCTATCCGCTTCCGCCTCGGCGGCGGATTACGTTCGAATATGTGCTGATCGATGGGGTCAACGACCGACCGGAGGACGCTCGAGCATTGGTGCGGCTGCTGCGCGGCCTTCAGTGTAAGGTCAATCTCCTGCCTTTGAATGAGGCCCCCGCTATCCCGTTTCGGAGATCTTCACAGGAGCGTGTCGAGACATTTCAACGCGTCCTGAAGTCGGCCGGCATCCTGGCCACCATCCGCGAGAGCCGCGGCCTGGACATTTCCGCCGCCTGCGGCTTGCTGGCCACCGAGATCAACCAGAAAAGCCTTGACACAGCCGAGAGCCTTGCCTAAGATATCTTCGCGGGGTGGAGCAGTCTGGTAGCTCGTTGGGCTCAATCCGCAGGATTAGCTTGAGCACTAAGCTCACAGGGGACATCACCGAACAGGCAGCCATCCTTCATGCGCTGAAGCGTGGCTGGGGAGTGCTGAAACCCATCGGAGACCGGTTGTCGTACGACTTGGTATTCGATGTTCGCGGCGCTCTCGTCAAGGTCCAGGTCAAGACCGCTTGGTTCGACGAATCGCGAGGCAACTACGTCGTCGATAATCGTCGAACAAAGACGAACCGGCGCGTAATGGTTCGAGAGCTCTACAGCCCTTCGGACTTCGATTTCGCGCTGGCGTACCTGCCGGACCGAGATCTCTTTTACGTGTTTCCCGTTGAGGTGTTCATCAGCTACGCCAGTGAGATTCATCTGGTCGAAGCTGACAAGCGCCAACGAAAGCCACGGTCGGCCGCCTTCCGTGACGCGTGGGAGCTAATCCAGCAATGGGCTGCACGCGGGGAAACTTGCGTGCGACAACCTGTCAAATTCGGGGAAGCCGTTGGCGGGGTAACCCCGAGCCAAGCTCTGAGAGCTGTGAAGCTCACAGAGAAGGTGTAGAGACTTGACGGCAGGCACCCTAACGGTGGCAAAGACCAGCCGAGGGTGAAGAGAAAGTCCAGACCGCAAACTGGTTCATCCAGGCAGCGAAAGCTGTAGCGGCAGGCATAACCCAAAGGTCGCAGGTTCAAATCCTGCCCCCGCAACCAACGAACAGTGCTCCTTCAAGGTATTCAATATTCCATTAGGGCTCGGCTGGATAATCAGTCGGGCCTTTTTTGTGAACCCCAATCCCGGAAAGCTCCGATAGGCCTCGCTCAGCGCCAGCCCGTGGGTCTTCAGATGCTGCGGGCTGATCTTACCCTGCTCCTCCCCGCAGATCGGGCAGCATGGCAAACGCCGCTCGCCATCCTCGATCCGGACGTGTTGTAAGGTTTCCTGGAGAAACTCCCGTCCCAGACGGACATCGGCTTGCAAGATATCGGGTAGGCGGGTGATGAATTCCCGGACTACCGCCGCGTCATAGCGAATCTCCGTCGGTCGATCTTGACCGTCCGATGTCCGCGTCTTCTGCTCGATCGTCTCAACCTGATCCCAGAGCTGCTGATAGGTCGTCAGCGTCTCCTCCAGGGAAAACCCGTCATGAAAGGACAACAAATGGGCAGAACAGCGCCGTAGATATGAGACATATTGGACAGCAAGGATAAAAACTATGGCCAAGAAACCAACCACCAGTAAATCCGTCGAGACCCTCAAGCACGAGGACGCCGCGCGGAAGAATATCCCCACCGCCGAGTACCAATCGGTCCTGCAAAAGGCGGAGCAGGACCCAGTGCGTGTGGCCGTGCAGCGCGGCGTAGCCGGGCTGGAAGAGGAAAAGGCAGGCCGCAACCGCGATCTCGATCCACAGCTCGTCTGGCGCGGCAAGGATGAGCAGGACTGGAGCGACCTCGTCGTTCATGCCCCGCCGCTCTACATTCAGGAAAAAGTCCACCCCAAGGCGCTGATCAATGACCTCATGCGTCAGACCAAGCTCGACGCAAAGGCATCAGCTCCCGGATCCTCCTTCAGGAGTGTGCGCACCTCCGCAAACTCTGCTGGGGCCGCCATCCCTGGGCACGGGGTTATCTCGCCGTGAGCTCCGGGACGATCACCGATCAGATGGTTACCCAGTATATCGCCGAGCAAGAAGGTGAACCGATCCAGGATGACAGTCGATTTCTAATCGACGATACTCCGAAGCTACTGCCTTCCAGGTGGTAGTTGTTCACTGATTGGGCGGCCCCGTCCCTCCCGTGAGCAGTGGAACAGACATCATGAGCCATGGGGCTCGAAGAGATGGGTGCGCACGGCCACGTTGATGCGTCTGGCGAAACTGGGAGGACCGTGAGCGGCGCAGGTACCTGAGGAGTGACGATCACCAGTGAACTCATACCTTGACACCGTCCAAGCTGAGGGGGAAGGAGGCTTGTAGTCAAGGGGGTTAACAAAGCTGACAAAACAATCCGGGGGCATGGGTGACACCTTGTGGCGGTTCAGTCTACCATATTCGTCCTCGATGCGCAT
>PQAQ01000148.1 GCA_003105305.1 Candidatus Methylomirabilota bacterium | reverse complement strand
GTTGGCCCATACAACGAGCAGCACCGTCGCCAGGCAGCCGCCCGCATTACCCAGGTAGGCCAGGAACCAGTTGCGCAAGACTTCGCGGGTACCGATCCGTCCGCTCGCCCAGGCCATGGCGATGAGGTTATTTCCCGTAAACAGCTCGGCGCCCGCGACGACTACGAGGATCAGGCCGAGACTGAAACTCAAGCCGCCAACCAACCGCGCCAGGCCGAAGCCAAGGGTAGATTCGGTCGCCACGACGATAAAAAAGAGCGCGCCCAGCGAGATGAACGCGCCGGCCAGTACGGCAAGCGTGAGCAGCGTGAGCGCATCGGTACGCGCCTTCGCCACACCGAGGCACTCAACCTTCCGCGCAATCTCGCGCGGCGGATACGCGTCACTGAAGTGTAGCTCTTTATCCATCCGCTTGGCGCCCGCTTAACGGACCGACGCCGGAAGGCGTCGTCGGCCTGCATCGTTTGGATGGCCCACGTGAGGCGTCCGCGTCATCGGAAACCAATAACGGCATTGATTCATAAACTCTTGTCTCTTTCATAAAGGAGGAGACCATGAGACGCCTACATGCCCTCCTCGGCTCACGCTGCGGATCAGGCGATAGAAGGCCCCCTCTAAGAGGCAATAATTTATCATCTTACAACCAACGGGCGTAGACCTGTTCACGGTTTAGTGCACGGGTCAGGAGCGAACGCCGACTTCTCGTTATTCTTCTCGTCGGCTTCGGCAACGCCTTTCGTTGGATCGGCCGTCACCTTGAAGCCGAACTGATGGGTATCCCCTCCGGCTGCCCCAGGCTTGTGCTTAGGAATCCCCGTGATGGTGAGTGTACGGGCCACCCATTGGCCGGGCTTTAGCGACATTGGCCCGCCTGCTTGGGGCAAAACCGGCTTCACCGCGGGCTGCTCGACCGTTGCGGGCCCACCCGTGGGCCACCAGTCTGCCGCCAGGATAATCTGCCATGGGATTTTAGAGAGGTCCGCTGTACGCTTGGAGCCTTGATTCTTCACTATCACATTAATCGTGGCTTTCACAGTCCCGTTGGCTTCACATGTCGCCGCTACTTTAACCGACGTGATCACCAGATCGGGCAGCCAATCCGTCGGAATAACTGGCTGCGTCGGCATCACCGGACCTTCCTGGCCCGGTGAGGGTTTCCCGACCTTAGCGGACACTCGGGACACGTACAGGACGCTGAGTCCCAGCAGGATGGAACAAACCAACACCTGGCGTCGTGTCATGGGGACCTCCTCTCGTGTAGATCACAAGTACTCGATGCTTCCCATACTACCTAAGATGATCGGTACGCTGTCTGGTGGAAAGTGCGCTCTCTGAAGGTGTATTATAGTTTGACCCAACCGACACAGAGGGTTCCGCGCCTTACTTCCCCTTGGTGCGTCGCATCTTGTCCGCCATCGACCGAATTTCCGCGAGGTCCTGAACCATCTCGCTCCACCCCTACCAGAGGGCGTAGTCGGGATTGGCGTGGAAGGTGCCTTGGAAGGCGCGCATGCAGATGAGGTGAGCCAATGGTGAGATAATCAAAACCCCGTTTCACTCGCCGCTTGAAACTGCCGCCGTCTCGTAGCCGAGCCGTTCAGAGAGCTTGATCGCCGCCGCCTTGACGAGCGGGGCGAGCTCATGCTCGATCCGTTCGAGGGAGAACCGGGTGACGGGACCGGACAGGCCGATGCTGGCTACGACTTTTCTGGAATAGTCTCTGACCGGAGCGGCGATACACCGAACCCCCGGCTCGTACTCTTCATTATCGACGGCGTACCCAAGCCTGGCGACCTCACGGAGGTGATCCCGGAACGCCTGGGGATCGGTAATCGTATGCTCGGTCAGCGCGCGCATCGGCTGCTGCGGAAGGATGCTGTCCAACCGGTCGGCGGACTCATAGGCCAGTTGCGCCTTGCCCGCGGCGGTGCAATGCACCGGGAGACGGCGTCCCGGAAACGATGCGACCCGAACCATCAGGCTCGTGTCCTCAACCAGGACATAGATCACCTCCGATCCATCCAGCACAGCCAGATAGGCGGTTTCATTGCACTGGTTGACGAGCTCCTCAATGATCGGCCTGGCTTGGCGCCGAAAGCCGAGATGATGGAGAAAGACGTTGGCTACCTCGAACGGCTTCATCCCCAGGCGATAGTTGGCGGTCTTTTTGTCCTGCTCGATATAGCCCCGAACCTCTAGGGTAGCCAGCAGTCGAAAGATATTATTTTTCGACAGGCGCAGCTTCTCGGCAAGTTCCGTGACGCCTAACTCCCCGGTCTGATAATCGAACGACTCCAGGATGTCGAGCGCTCGATCAACGGACTGAACGAGGTAATCGGCCTTTTCTTTCTTTCGATGGTCCATACACCCCTCACACATCCGTCGGCACAACGGGGCGCCGCAATCTCAGCACACGGTACCGTGGCGCTGTCTGGGATTCAATGTCAGACGGAAAAACGGTGTGATAATAAAATGGCGTTCTATTCCTGTCAACGGAAAATCGTGAACCTAAAGAACCGGCCGGGCTTCAAAGATCGCAGTGCCGACCCGAACCAGTGTGGCCCCCTCTTCGATGGCGATCTCGTAATCGTGGCTCATCCCCATAGAGAGATGGCGGAGCGGGTAGTCGGGACAGGCTGTGGCCGCCTGGTCTCGAAGCAGTCGGAGCTTGCGAAAGAACGGTCGGACGTCTTCGGGATTCCTGCGAAATGGGGGAATGGCCATCAGGCCTTCGATGGCGAGATGGGTGAATGCTCGGCAGGCGTAAAGCAGCGGCACAAGGTCCGGCTCTAAAATACCGGTCTTGCTCGGTTCGCCTCCAAGGTTGATCTCGACCAGGACTCGGATCTGTCTCCCTAACGAAACCCCGTGCCGATCCAGGGCAGCCGCGAGCTTCGCGGAGTCGAGCGAATGGATCAGTTCAAACAGCTCGGCGGCGGGTCGGCTCTTGTTCGTCTGTAAGTGACCGATCAAATGCCATGAGACTGGAAATGAGTTGAGCAGAGCAATTTTATCCGACGCCTCCTGAACCCGATTCTCGCCCAGCAGCGTCACGCCGGCCTCGATCGCCTCGCGGATGCGGGCGACCGGCACAGTCTTGGTGACGGCGACCAGCTCGACCTCATCCGGGTCGCGGCCGACACGGCGGGCCGCCTCGGCTATCCGTCGCCTGACCCGTTCAATCCGATCTCGTACTCGATCCGTCAAACCCGCCCTTCTTGACCTCCCGATCCCGTATGCGCAGCCGCGAGGCGAGGACTGCTCGAACAGCTCATCGCTCGAAGCTCCGCGATCCCCTCAAACCGCA
>PQAQ01000147.1 GCA_003105305.1 Candidatus Methylomirabilota bacterium | reverse complement strand
CATGAATCGTCTGCCGATAGGAGACAGTGAGAATCACCAAGAGCGCGACGATACAGACCGCGACCGGAACAGTATAGACGAACGCCGCAGTCCCGGCAGCGGCCAGGACGAACAAAATTTCGTCAGTGGCATACGCGGTGGAGGAGAGGTTGTCAGAGGCGAACACCGCCAGCCCGACGGCCTTGCCGATGGTTTGATGTGGTGCATCCGCGCTGCGCAGGGGGCGACCGATCAGCCGAGTGCGCCACGAGCGGGGCGGTTCATACTCTGCAACCTGTTGGAATACGCCGGATTCCGTCTCTTTTTGAAGAACAGGCATTGAATCTCGCCTCCCTGATATTCACTCCCGTCAGCGCCCTGCCTACCACCCTTCGATCTTTACGCCAACTATCACCGTAGTGCCGGGTGGAAGCCGGGTCAAATCAAAATGCCGTTAAAATGGGTAGCTGGAGCGTCAAGAAAGTGTCAAAGCGGCGGGCGAGCAGGGCGCCGTTTGACGCCGGCCAGGGGCTGTGAAAAAATAAAGCTGTTCACGCGACGGTGAAGTAACGAGAAGGCTGACTGAGTCGGGAGTGAGGCAAAGCTACTCCATACAAGGAGGCACCGATGAGACATACGGCGTTCAGCACGTATCCGAAAAGAGGGTTCTGGATACTGGCTACGATCTTATTATTAATGGCGGCACCGGCTGCAGCGGATGAGACCTGCCAGTCGCCATTCCTGCCCAAGATCACCGGGCAGGAGGACTATGTCTACGTCTGGACGCTGGGGATCGAAGGGGTGGCCGACGGCAACGACAGCCTCGTCACGGTCGACGTCAACCCCACGTCCAAACGCTACGGACAGATCATCCATCGGACGCCGGTCCCGGGGCGACACGAGGCTCATCATGCCGGCTTCACCGACGACCGACGCCATCTGTGGGCCGGCGGTCTGGACGACAGCCACATCTTTATCTTCGATGTCGCCTCAAATCCGGCCAGGCCCAAGCTGGTCAAGACGATCACGAGCTTCGTCAAGGACACCGGCGGTCTCGTCGGTCCTCATACCTTCTATGCGCTACCGGGACGGATGTTGATCACCGCGCTCTCCAACGCAACGGATAGCTCAGGCCGGACAGGGCTGGCGGAATATTCCAATGAAGGGCGTTTCATTCGAACGATCTGGATGCCCAAGGAAGCGCCATACGGCTATGACGTGCGGGTCAACATCAATCTGAACCGGATGCTCACTTCCACCTTTACCGGCAAGAACAATTACATGCGGCCGCTGGGTGAGCTGGTCAAGGATACCGAGGCGATGAAGGCGTTCGGCGATACGGTCGTCGTGTGGGACTTTCATGCGCGCAAGCCGCTCCAGGTCCTGCAGGTTCCAGGCGCGCCGCTGGAGTTACGCTGGGCGCTCCAGCCGAATCACTACTACGCGTTTACGTCGACGGCGCTTGCCCATCAACTCACCCTCATCTATCAGCAAGGTGATGGTACGTGGGCTGCCAAGTCGATCGCCGACCTCGGCGATACCCTTCCGGTCGATATCAGCATCGCGCCGGACGACAGCAAGCTGTACGTCGCGTCGTTCATGGACGGGAGGCTGCGGGTCTATGATATCTCCGACCCCTTCAAACCGAAGCTGATCGAGCAGGTGAAGGTCGGTGAGTCGGCAAATATGGTCTCCGAATCGTGGGATGGCGCGCGCCTGTACGTCACCAACTCGCTCCTCTCGAAATGGGATAAGCCGGGCGACTACTGGCTCAAGGCCTACGCCTGGGAGAATGGGAAGCTCGTGCACAAATTCACCACAGACTTCAACTCCGTAGGTCGGGCACACCTGATGAACTTTGGCAGCAAGGCGCTACGCGCCAAGCCTGAGTAGCCATGCGTCAGTTTGTGCTGGTTGGTGCGTGGGTTGCGGCGGCCTTTCTTGCGCTCAATATTGACCCAGCCGCCGCTCACCCGATCCCAGAATTAGAGGAGACCTATACTCAAGGCGTATTCTCGCCCAACTTCATCCCGCCGGCCGCTGGAACCTACGACCTGCCGGTCATCGCGCGCGCCCAGCCGGTTGTCCTGCTCGATGCCACCGGGCGCCGCATCAACACCGCGTCCCTCATGGACGGCAAGGTGGCTATCGTGAGCTTCATCTACACGGCCTGTTCGGACCGGCTCGGCTGTCCCCTGGCCGGCATAGCGCTCCGGGAACTTCAGGCGCAACTGCGACGCGAGGGTCTCCAGGACCAGGCCGTGCTCCTTTCTATTAGCCTGGACGTCGAACATGACACGCCGAAGCAGCTTGCGAAATACGGACGGGTCTTCGGGGCGGAGCCGTCACTGTGGCATCTACTGACGGCCCCCTCACAGCAAGTTCTCAAAGCAGCGCTGGAGAGTTATGGGCAGGATCGGGCGAGGGTTTACGACGAGGACGGTCGCTTCACCGGGCGATACCGTCACGTCTTAAAGGTCTTCTTGGTGGATCAGGTAGGGCAAGTTCGCAACATCTACAGCACGGGCTCGCTGGTACCGCAGGTGATCGTGAACGACATCAAGACGGTGCTTGCGGATAAGACCGCTGATCGGAGCTTAAGCAACCGATAGCGAGTAGTGCTCTTGGCGATGGCGAATCTAGGCTACAGAGGCGCCTCCGCTCTTAGTCTCCTGATAGTACGGGTTGGTGCCGCTCGCATGGTCGGTGGTGTCGAGGACCTGGCGGATCTCGGGCACCGCCTCCTGGATCGATGCGGCAACCCCCTGTTTCAGTGTCATGTCGGCCATCCCGCAGCCGTGACACCCGCCGCCGAACGTAATGTAAGCGATGCCATCCTTCACCTCAAGCAGCGTCACAGATCCGCCGTGTGCCGCCACACCCGGGTTGATCCGGGTGTCGATCACCCGCTGGACGGCCGCCGCGACGGGGTCCTTCCATTCGGAGTTCGGGTTATCGATCTTGAAGCCGCTCTCGTAGACCCCTTCGACGAAATCGACGGTGGCGCCTTGTAGCTTGGGTACACTCTCAGCGTCGATGTACACCTTAAAGGCGCCGGCATCGATCACGGTATCGTTGGCTGTTTGATCCTTCTCATCTATAAACCCAAGCCCGTAGCGGAAGCTCCCAGGGCGTCCCCCGGTTACCACCACACGCACACCTACGCCCGGCTGGGTTTCGGCCTTCAGCAGCTCGAGAATCTTCTTTTTCGCCGAGTCAGTGATCGTAAGCATTTGTTCCCTTCCTGTGGGCATCACACCCATGCTGTTTGAATCTCTAACCCTCATCATCGTTGAACTCTGATCTTATCGTAGACACAAAGCTCCCAGCATGTCAACCTGAACTGCCTTTTCATCGGCGTAGCAAGAACGCGGCTCTTGCGCGCTTTCGTTTTTTTGCATTTTGCGATACTATATCGGCTCAGGTATCCGGCGCAAGGCGTTGCGCGACTTCACCCGCGTGCCGGCAGCCCGGCGACGTTCCACGGTGGCAGACGGGTCAACTCGTATCAATTCGTCAAGGAAGGAGCAGTCAATGGCTTACGAGGCGCGAAATTATGAGCAGTTGCTGGGAATCGACGGCATGAGCGATCCGCTCATGAAGAACCATTTTACACTCTATCAGGGGTATGTGGCCAACACCAACAAACTAGCGGATACGTTGACCCAGATGTTGAAAGACGGGAAGGCCGCAACACCGGAATATGCCGAGTTGAAGCGACGGTTCGGCTGGGAATTCAACGGCATGCGCTTGCACGAGTACTATTTCGGGAATATGGTGAAGGGTGGGAAGGGCCTGGATTCTGGCTCGGAGCTCTACCAGAAGCTTGCGGCGGATTTTGGATCCTACGACAACTGGCAGAAGGACTTCAAAGGCACAGGCGCCATGAGGGGGATCGGGTGGGTCGTTTTATATCTGGACGCGGTCGCCAATCGACTGTGCAACGTCTGGATCAATGAGCACGACGCCGGTCACCTGGCCGGCGGTGTCCCGCTGCTGGTTATGGACGTATTTGAACATGCCTTCATGATCGACTACGGACTGAAGCGGGCCGATTACATCGAGGCCTTTTTCAAGGGCATCGATTGGTCGGCCGTGGCACGGCGATGCGCCAACGCGCCAAAGGCGACCTTATAAAAGTAGACCGGAAACAATGAGTCTGTATTGGGACGACACCTACGAGATCGCGGAGGCGCTGATCCAGGCGCATCCCGAGCAGGATCCCCTGGAGGTCCC
>PQAQ01000146.1 GCA_003105305.1 Candidatus Methylomirabilota bacterium | reverse complement strand
AGCTGCCGGAACTCCTCGTCGCCCATGATCCCGAGCGAGGCGTGGGCCTCTGCCGAGCCGTCCCGCGTGATCGCCCGAACCCCTTCGACGAGCAGTCGAAAATCTTCAGACGTGGCGTCATAACCACGGCCCGCGGTAACAATCCCCAGCGCCCAGGCACCGTACCCGCGCGCCTGTTTGGCAGCCGCGACCATCTCATCGGATGCGATGACGCGATATCGCGCGATGTCGGTGGCCTGGCGGGACGACTGACTGCAGAAGTCGCAGTCCTCCGGGCAGCCGCCGCTCTTCGCGTTGACGATCCCGCACAGATGGATTCGGCTCCCAAACCGATTCAGCCGAAGACGATTGGCCACGTGGAACAGTTCGTGGGCATCGTAATCGGTCCGCTCAAAAAGCTCGACCGCCTCCTCGAATGCCGGCGTCCTCCCGGCCAGCACCCGCTCGCCGATCCGCCTAACCTGCGTTGTCATCCCGTCCGACTGCACAGCGCCGAAATCTCCCCCATACAGAAAACCCCTTGCCGTTTGGCAAGGGGATCATGGTGGGCGGTATTGGGATCGAACCAATGACCTCCGCCGTGTGAAGACGGCGCTCTCCCGACTGAGCTAACCGCCCGCCCGTTATGTCGCTATTCTACATCCCGCCCGCAATAAGTCAAGTACTTCTGACGACGCCTGACGCTGCCTGCGCGCACCAGGGCGGATTCGTCTTGAAGTTTCGGCGCGGGGAACATAACATACGGTTGCTATGGGCATCATGAGAGGTCGAGGGCGTTGCCGCCGGTTCGCTCCAAAAAGTGATCGCATATTCCGAGTGAGGGTTGAGGCCGATGTCGCGGGCTCCTTTGTCTGCAACCAAACATAAGGTCCCCCCGGGTGTCTGGCTGGGTCTGGCGTTTGCCGTCTGTATCGACACCGCTGTTCAGCTTGTCTGGTCGAAGACCGTCACCGACGTGCAGGGTGGAGCTACGCTGAGTACGCTCCAGGGTATGTTGGCCCATCCCTTGTTGTTTCTAATGCTGGCAATGTATGCGATGCAGTTCGTCAATTGGATGATCGTCCTCTCTAAGACCGATCTCAGTTTTGCTCAGCCGATCACGGCGGGCAGCTACATCCTGACGGCCGCGGGATCGATCTATTTTCTGGCCGATCGCGTTACCTGGCTGCGCATGGCCGGCATCGCGCTGATCCTGGTCGGCGTATGGCTCATCAGCGGGACCAGGCACCATACCGGCGCGCCGTCGATGGTTCATCCGGTCACCGACTCACTGGAGGATTCGCCATGACCGAGCGGATGATCGGCGTCGTGTTCGTTCTCGGCGCTGTCGCGTGTGAGGCGCTCGGGCAGCTTTGCTTCAAGCGGGCCGCCAACCATGCGCACGGCAGCGCCAGACTGTCCGCCGTTCGTAAGATGCTTGCCAAATCGGAGTGGATCGGGGCCGGGGTCGGGTGTTTTAGCGTCGAATGGGGATTCTGGACGATCGCCCTCACCCTGCTGCCGGTCACCGTAGCCCAGCCGATGGCCAGCGTCGAACTGGTCGTCATCACGCTGATGTCGCGCAGCTACCTTCAGGAACAGATTAGCCTGAGGCGATGGGCGGGAATCGCCCTGATCCTGTTCGGCGTCTGCCTGGTCGGACTGAGTTGATGCCGGACGCGTCCGACTTCTCTATTCGCTGGTTCACGTCCGCAACGCAGATCGACGGCGATCTGTGGGAGAGCTGCTTTCCACCGCCGCTGGAAGGCCATTGGTGGTATACCGCGCTCGAAAACAGTCGACTCGAGGACCAGTTTGGATTCGCCTATATGCAGATCGAGCGATCCGGCGAGCCGGTCGGCATCGCCCCGGTCTTCTTCATGGACGTGCCGATCGATCTGGTCGCCCCGCCGGCGATCGCCCGCATTCTGAAACGGCTGGGCGCCGTCATCCGCGCCGCCCGCTACCAGCGGACGCTGTTCATCGGCTCGGTGTGCGCCGATGAGGGAACGGTCGGCCTGAAACCGGGCATCCGGCTTGCGCAGGTCGCTCCCGTCATTCAGCGCGCCGCCGACGAACGGGCCAGGATCGAACGGTGCCATGTCATCGCCTGGAAAGACTTCCCCGAACCTCAGGCGGCCGATCTGGAAGCGGTCAAAACCGAACTGGGGCTGTTCAGACTGGTCAGCTTTCCCGGTACTCGATTGCAACTCCCCGATCCCGGTTTTGAACCCTATCTTAAGAACCTCAAAGGCTCCCGGCGGCATAATCTGAAGAAGAAGCTCAGGCGCGGCAAGGAACGAGGCGAACTGTACACGACAGTGGCGCAATATCCCGATGACGCAACGCTGAATGAGATCTGGCCTCTGTTCTGGCAGACCTACGAAAAGGGCAAGACCCAATTCGAGCGATTCAACATCGAGTTCTTCCGACAGATCCGTCGCTGCCCCCAGGCTCACTTCATCCTGATGCGCGATACCGACACGCATGCGTTGGCGGCCTTCATGCTCTGCTTTCAGCTTGGGCCGCGAGTGATCAACAAATTCATTGGTTTCGACTACGCGCTGGACGGCGGCGATCGGTTTCTGTATTTCCAGCTTTGGGAACAGTTCGTCCGGTGGGCGTCCGGTGTCGGCGCGGCGGAGTTGCAAAGCGGACAAACCGGATATCGCGCCAAGCTGGATGTCGGACATGACCTGGTTCCCTTGACCAACTACTGCAGGCACCTTTCGCCCCTATTGCATCGCGTGTCCGAAAAGGCGACCCGTAATGTGAAATGGGAAACATTGGATGAGGATTTAGCGGTCTTCTTGAAGGCGCACGGGAGCGACTCGACATAATGTGCGCGGGCACATTGGTCTTGAAGTTTCAGTGATCCAAGCGTAACATATGATTATTGCAGGCTACAGAAGGGATTGAGGGGGTGAACAGGCAACAGGTTGCAGTGATTACAGGCGGCACGAAGGGGATCGGCAGGGCGGTCGCCTACCGCCTTGCCCTGGATGGCTGTCATGTGATTCTCAACTATCACGGCGACGACGGAGCCGCCCAATCGGCCCTCCGGGACTTCAAAGAGCTGCCGGTGAAGGCAATGGCCGTGAAGGCCGATGTCGCGACATCCGACGGCGCGTCCCACCTCATTGAGGCCGCAGCGAGCGAATTCGGTACTGTCGATGTCCTGGTTAATAACGTTGGCACATTTCTTATCCGGCCATTGTCCGACACAACAGATGATGAGTGGCGCAACACGTTAGACAGCAACCTGAGCAGCGTCTTTTATTGCAGCAGGGCGGCTCTGCGGGTGATGCGAGACCGACGAGCCGGCAGTATTATCAACATCGGGGCGCTTAATGTCGAGCATTCGCCCATCGGGGTCTTCGAGGCGCCGGCCTACTACATCGCCAAATCCGGCGTGATCATGCTGACCAGATCGCTGGCTCGGTCCGAAGCGCCCTGGGGCATTCGAGTGAACGCCGTCAACCCCGGTTTCATCGAAACCGAAAACTACGATCGATATCGCACCGAGGACAAAGCAACCTGGACGCGGATGATCCCCCTCGGTCGATTGGGCGCGCCCGACGATGTCGCCAATGCGGTCAGCTTCCTGACTTCCGAAAAGGCGCAATACGTGACGGGAACGGTCCTCCATGTCCACGGCGGCCTCTGGGTATAACAGGCCGGGGCATCGAAGACATGAAGATCCTATTTGTCACCGGCAAACTGGCAGAACGCGCCCTGAAAGAGACGCTGGCCGGCATGGAGGCCGACTTCGACCACGAGGTGGCCGTCCTCAAGATCAGCGTAGCCGCCTTGATGACGATGCCCTTTATCCTTCACGCGCTCCGATCGCCTCATGCCGATCTGGTGATGATCCCCGGACTCTGTCGCGTGGAACCTCACGAGCTGGAGCAGGCCTTGGGTATCAAGGTTGAGAAGGGCCCGAAAGATCTGCGCGATATCCCCTATTATTTCGGCGTCGAGAAGAAACGGGAAGGGTACGGCGAGCATGATTTGACCATCCTGGCCGAGATTAACGATGCGCCTACCCTGCCGTTGGATGAGGTCCTTCGTAAGGCCCGCTATTACACGGCCTGCGGCGCGGATATCATCGACGTCGGCTGTACACCCGGACAACCGGCCGGCAACGTCGGCGAGATCGTCGCAGCGCTTCAGTCCGAGGGGTTTCGGGTCAGCATCGATACGTTCGATCCGCAGGAAATTCTGGCCGCCGACAAGGCCGGCGCCGAATTGCTCCTAAGTCTGAACGCGCAGAACCTGCATCTGGCCGCAGATATCCGGTGTACCCCGGTGATCATTCCGGATTTCGGCAAGGGACTCGATTCCCTCGCGGCCAACATCGAGGCGATAGAAGGCCTG
>PQAQ01000145.1 GCA_003105305.1 Candidatus Methylomirabilota bacterium | reverse complement strand
GATGAAGATTCGGATCGAGCGCAACCCCTCTTCGGAGCGGCTTGCGGCGCTTGGGGTCGCACGCTGGCCGACCTGGAGTAAAGAGGTGTCGATCTTTCCCTGGAGCTACGACAGCGCGGAGACCTGCTATTTTTTAGAAGGGGAGGTTGTCGTAACGCCTGATGGAGAGGAGCCGGTACAGGTCGGGAAGGGCGATCTCGTTGTATTTCCGACCGGGATGACCTGTACCTGGGACATCCGTCGCCCCGTCAACAAGTATTACCGGTTTGACTGATCCGGTTGCCACGGCACGAGAAGCTGTATGGCGCGCATCCTGGCCGTCGGTACTGCGACACTTGACCTGATTTTCACCGTTGCGCGCTATCCTGGTGAGGATGCCGAGGTTCGCGCCGAAGGGCTTCGTATCAGCCCGGGCGGCAACGCTGCCAATACCCTGGTGGTCCTCAGCCAACTGGGCCACGCCTGCGCCTTCGGCGGCGTGCTGGCGGACAGTCCGGAGGCGGCTTCGATCCTTGAGCGCTTGGCTCGCTATCACATCGATCTGACCGCTTGCCGTCGTGTTTGCGGTCGACCGCCGACCTCATCTGTCCTGCTGAGTCTTAAAGGCGGATCACGGACGATCGTACATTACCGAGACCTGCCCGAGTACACCGATGAAGACTTTCGGCGGATTGATCTGACGCCGTTCGGCTGGATCCACTTGGAAACTCGCGATGGGTTGCAGACAGGCCGTATGATCCGCCGTCTCCGCGAAAGCCGCCCGGACCTTTCGTATTCGGTCGAGATTGAAAAACCGCGTCCCGGCATTGAAGCGGTTTTTGCGGACGCGACGCTGCTGATCTTTTCGCGCGCCTATGTCGGCCACTGCGGGTTTGATGCGCCCCAATCCTTCTTGCTGCGGATGCGGGAGCAAGCCCCCAAGGCCGATCTGGTCCTCCCATGGGGCGACGAAGGCGCCTATGGGCTTGATAGATGGGGGACGATGCATCACAGCCCTGCGTATCCGCCCGTAGAGGTCAAGGATACGCTGGGGGCGGGCGATACGTTTAACGCCGCACTGATCGACGCCTGCCTCAAGGGCCTGGGGTTAGCTGAGGCGCTGTCGCACGCCTGCCGCCTGGCTGGGAAGAAATGTGGCCAGATCGGCCTCGAGGGGTTAGGGGACAAGACGTGCTCGACGTGACACAGGATGCCGTGTTGACGAACCATCCGCGGGCGCTGGTCGCCTGGAGCAGCGGGAAAGACTCGGCCTGGGCGCTTCACGCCTTGCGGCAGGCGGGTGAGGTCGAGGTGGCGGGGCTGCTCACGACGTTCAACGAGGCGTTCGACCGCGTGGCCATGCACGCCGTCCGGCGCGAACTGGTCGAGGCGCAGGCGCGAGCCGCCGGGCTGCCGCTGATCGAAGTGCCGCTCCCCTGGCCCTGCTCGAATGCGGCCTACGAAGAGGCGATGGGCCGAGCCCTGGCGGAGGCCCGCGCGCAACTCAAGATCACGCATGTCGCCTTCGGTGATCTCTTTCTCGAGGATGTCCGGCAGTATCGCGAGAGCCGGATGCAGGGCACCGGGCTCACGCCGCTGTTTCCGCTGTGGGGTCGGTCAACGCGAACCCTCGCGGACGAGATGGTACACGCCGGACTCAAAGCCCGAATTACGTGCGTTGATCCGAACAAGCTCTCCCCCTCGTACGCCGGACGTCTGTTCGACGGCAACCTGGTGGAGGATTTGCCCGATGAAGTGGATCCCTGCGGCGAGCGGGGGGAGTTTCACACCTTCGCCTGCGCCGGACCGATGTTTGCCTATCCGATCCCGGTGAGCCTTGGGGAGGTCGTTGCCCGAGACGGCTTCATCTTCGCCGACCTGCTGCCAGGGACCACGGTTCCGGATTGACGTTCTCATCGTGAATGACTGTTATTCACGTCGTGGATGATATCCATGCAGACAACATAAATATTTGATTGACAATGCCTTACTAAATAAATATCGTAAGACATATACATAAAGTGTGGAGGAGTTCGGTAATGGAAACGGCGCATGTGACAAGTAAGGGCCAACTTGTTGTGCCGTCGCGGCTGCGCCGCAAGTACGGCATCAAGCCTGGCACAAAGATCTGCTTTATCGAGCGCAATAGCGAAATCGTCTTTCAGCCTGTAACGCCGGAGTACATCCGGAGCGTCTGCGGTATGCTCAAAAGCAAGACTTCCGTTACAGCAGAACTGCTGAAGGAACGGGCCAGAGACAAGGAGCGCGAAGAGGCCGATCTTGAGACGAGCCGTACTCGATAGCTACGCGGTGCTTGCCTTTCTGTTCAAAGAGAGGGGCTGCGAAAAGGTCCTCGATCTGTTTGAGAAGGCCGCCCAGACCGATCAGATTCTTTTTATCGCCACCCCGAACTGGGCGGAGGTACGGTATATGGTGGAGCGAAAAGTCGGGGCAGAGCGCTGGATCGAGGTCCGGCACAAACTGCTCGGCCTTCCGCTTGAAGTTGTCCCTGCCGATCAGGCGCTTGCGGAGCTTGCCGGCGGGATCAAGGCGTCCGGCAAGATGTCGCTGGCCGACTGCTTCGCCGCCGCTCTGGCGCAACACAAGAAGGCCGATCTCTACACCGGCGATCCAGAATTCAAAGCTGTGGAGAAGACGGTAAAAGTATTCTGGCTCTGAACGGGTTATTCGTAATCGACCGGGTAGCAGTGAGCTAAAATCTGACGATGGAGCTGTGTCGGTATCTGTTCGGGCGATTTAAGGAAGCCGGAGTGCGGCATGTCTTCGGCCTGCCGGGCGACTTCTTCCTGCCGTTCTTCCGCGCGTTGGAGGAGGAGCCGGGGATTGAGCCGGTGATTCTCACCCATGAGCCGTCGGTGGGGTACGCGGCCGACGCCTATGCGCGGGTCCGGGGCCTGGGTGTGGCTGCGGTGACCTGGGGCGCGGGCGCCCTGAATATGGTCAACGCCACCGCACAGGCCTACGCCGAGCGCTCGCCGGTGCTCGTCCTCTCCGGCGCGCCGGAGATTGCTCATAGAGACCCCGATGCCCTCCTGCATCATCGGGTTAAAAATTTCGCCAGCCAGCTCCGCGTCTACCGTGAGGTGACAGGCGCCGCCGTGGCCCTTGATGACCCGGCCCATGCTATTGCCGAGGCGGATCGCGTGATCGACAGCGTCCTGCGTACGAAACGTCCCGGCTACATCGAGATCCCGCGGGATCTGATACGGGCGGATGTGCCCGTACCCGCCAGACGCACGTCGGACATCAGACTGAAAGACGAGCGCGCTGCGAACGAGGCGCTGGCCGAGGTCCTCGCCCGTATTCGGGTGGCGGAGCAGCCGGCCATCTATGCGGGCGCCGAGATCCGTCGCTTTCGGCTGCATGACAAGCTGGTCACGCTTGCCGAGCGCTACGGGCTGCCTGTGGCCACATCCCTGGATGGTAAGGCGGTCTTCCCCGAACAGCACCCCCTCTTTGCCGGAAACTATCTCGGCGAGATCGGATCGCCACGGGCCCGCAAGGTGCTGGAGTCGGCCGACTGCGTCCTGATGCTTGGCGCCCGGATGACCGATGTGAATACGGGCTTGTACACGGCTCGATTTGATCGGCGCAGGGTCATTTCGGCCGTTCATGAGGGGGTAACCGTCAGCTACCACCGGTTCCCGGATGTAAGCCTCGAGGATCTGATGGATGCGCTCCTCGCCCTGCCGGAGCCTCCGAGGCGGGTGGAGCCACTGCCGCCACCGCCACTGCCTGAACCAACCCCGACTGAGACGCTGACGCCTGACGCTATCATTGCCGTGCTCAACCGGGTGGCGGCCGGTCGTCCGGTCTTCTATGCGGCCGATGTGGGCGATGCGCTCTTCGCCAGCGTGGAGTTGGAGACCGATATGTTCCTGGGGCCGGGCTACTACTCCAGCATGGGCTTCGCGGTGCCGGCGGCCATCGGCGCAGGCTTGGCCGAACCGGGGCGGCGACCCATCGCCCTGGTTGGGGATGGGGCCTTTCTCATGACCGGCCTGGACCTGGTGACGTGCGTGCGCCTTGGCCTGCCCGCCATTGTGATCCTCTTCAACAATCGAAGCCATGGGATGTTGGCGGCGATGGATGAACCGGCCCGATCGTATGAGTTGCCGACCCCCGATTATGTGCGGTTGGCCGAAAGCCTGGGGGGCCGCGCCTTCCGAGTCGGTACGCCAGAAGAGCTTGAGCGGGTTCTGGTGGAGGCGTTGGAGGATGTGACGGCTACCATCCTGATCGAGACGGTCATCCCGCCCGGGACCTACTCGGCTCCAATGCAGCGCCTGGGCGCCGTCGTTCATCGTATGAAGAACAGATCAGCTCTGGGCTAATGTAGAAAAGTCCACCCGACGAAACCGTCTCAACGTAAAGGAGGAGCGATGCTGGTAAAACGGTACATGCAGACCAAGGTGGTCACGGTCGGGCCCGATGAACAGGCCAACGCGGCGCTGTACATGATGAAGAAGAAGAGTATTCGACATCTTGTTGTGACCGACAACGGCAAACTGCGCGGAATCGTTACCGATCGGGACTTTCGACTGATGAGGCCCTCTCCTGCCACCAGCCTGTCCATTTACGAGATTCATTACTTGCTGGATAAAGTGACTGTGAAAGAGATCATGACCAAGAAGGTGATCACCGTGACGCCGGAGACTCGGATCGCAGAGGCGGCGCATCAGCTTCTCAATCGGCGGATTGGGGCGCTCCCGGTGCTGAAGGGTGGGAAGGTCGTCGGCATTATTACCGAGACGGACATGATCCGTGCCCTGATCGATCTGGAGGAGGCTTCGTAAAGGTCATTGGGGTGGGCAATCCATCCGGCAGCAATTGCCTGAACCGCCCAGTCTCGCACGACAGAGTTGAGCCGCGCCGCGCAGCGGCGTCGGTTCAGACGGCGGGTGAGCCGGCAGGTTCAGTGGCTACCGATTCATATTCCCCGCATCATCGGCCGGTCGGACGAGAGGCTCAGATCGAGCTCCACGCAATCGGAGTCGCAGGCCCCCGATCCAGTGGGCGCGGCAGACCGCGTCGAACGGTGGAGGACCGCACGGGTCGGCGTGATCCGCAACGAGTCGCCGGTCACGGCGGCCTGCCCGTCGACGATCAGCGAGTAGTCCGCGTCGGAGTGCGGCGGCCAGACCAGGCCGACGGCCGGCCGCGCCAGTGCGTTCTCGCGGCTGCAGCGACCGATGTCGTTGACGACCAGGGTGCCGCCGTGCAGCACCGCGGCGACTGCCACCGCATGCGGCGCGCCCGTGGGGCTGGTCGTCATCAGGTACGCGAAGCGGTACCGCGTGATGACGTGTGCCAAGTTCGGTACTTCGACCGTACTACTCATGCCCACACCCTCCTAATCAGTGCCACATCCCTCACGTGACCCGTCGTCCCAAACAGACCCGGCATCGGTCATGCACGGTGCTCTCATGGTCCCAGTCGCTCACAGGCACGAGGGTCATCACGTGTGGAACGCGACACGCGCGCCAACGATTGCCCGCCCGAGTGCATGCCCTTGATCGCCCGCAACCTTTCAGACCTGACTTTCCGTGAGAACGAAGTCTTTCCTCGATGCCACCGCAACTAGAAGCTGACTCAGTTTTGGTACGGTCGGGACTGTTCTGCCTTGCTCGTAGCGAGCGTAGGTGTTCAGGGACTTGGATCCCAGTTTCCGCGCAACCTCGGCGAGAGACAGCCCGGATTTGATCCGCTCGCGCCGGAGAAGGAAAGCCGTGAGAGTGGATTCATCGGAGGCGCCCACCTCGAAATACTCGCCTTTCCCGGAAAAGACATGAATCTTGAAATCGGGTTTGTTGACGAGTGTTTCAATCGCATCGGCGATCATGTCAAAGGCTTCCTTCTTTGTTCGTCCCTGGGAAACCACACTCAGTATTGGAACTTCAATGGCCCAATACCGGTCCGACTTGAAAACTCTTCCCGCAAATCTCATGACTGACCTCCTCCGGCCTCCTTGAGGATTGCCTTGGCGGTGTATTCGTTGATCTCATTGTGTCTCGGGATGGCGATCTCCTGTTCGCCATCCGACCAAACATCGTGACGAGCACCATGCCGAACGAGGTTCCAACCCAGAGCACGCAACCTCTTTTCAAGATCTCGTCGCTTCATGAATCCAGTATACACTGATAGGTGTAAATGGCAAGCCTCATCTCGAATGTGATCGCAGTCAAGGCTCCTATGGGGGCGAACTATAGGTGAGCCGCTCTTGAAGCCGACAAAGGCCGGCGGCCTATCTCCTGGATCGACTCCGCTTCTCGACAACGATTTTATTTGTAATCTCCCATACTTAGCCTAACCGGTCAAGACGATTGTGGTCGACAAACGCTGCCATCCTCGGCGGCCTATTCTCCCCCCAAGTGAGCCGCTCTCGGGATTCAATCCGAAGCAATCCGCTGGGCTCTGATCGCTTCTACCCGCGTGGTTCAACGGTCAAGCTCAATCGCTGCGCGGTGTCCCGACGACTCCTTCGCCGAGGCCAGAACAGTTGATGAAAAGCCCGCGCGTGACATCCGCGCGCAGTACGGTCGGTTGCGGCCCGCGTTGGGCCGAGCCCTGCTTTACCCTACCGCACGCAACTCCTCACGCACCACACGCCGCAGGATCACCTCGAGCGGTTCGTGCCGCCGCTCAACGTACTCCTTCAGGGCTTCATTGATCAGTGTCTGATAGTTTCCCCCTCCCGCTTCCTCCGCCTGGGCGCGAAACCATTCCAATACGTCATCATCCAAGCGAATGGTGATGCGCGTCTTACCGCGCGGCACACGCACCACCGCCCCACGTTTACCCTTGCGAAAGTCATACTGTGCCTTCATCGCCTCACCCTTCCTCATACTGCCGGCGCTCGGCCCGCGTCGCCTTACGTGCGGAAATGATGCGGATCGTCTCTTCTCTGCGCCAGGTGTAGATCACCACTAACACTTGGCCGAACGCGTCCATGCCAATGGTAATGAATCGCTCTTCGTTCGGGTTGTCGTCTGGAACAGTAATGGCTTGCTCGTCCTCCAGCACGACGACAGCGTCGGCAAAGGAGGTGCCGTGTTTCTTGCGATTACTCCGTGCCTTCGCCTATCCCATTCATAGTCCATGCAGGGGGTATATGCACAAGCGTACACAAATACAAGTGCCAACAGGGGCGATACAGTTGTACGTGGGCCTCTTAAGCGGCACGGGAAGTTTCTGTATGTTCGGCGGGGTAGCCATGAGAGGAAGCGGCCCAACTATTCAAAAGACCTTGATGCGCGGACGATCAAGACGGCGGCCCGGTCAACTTCGGCTGGTGAGTACGCTCCGTGTACTTGGGCGTTGGGGACGCATGGGCCGATAACGCGGCTCCCACCGCCTGGCATCCAGCGTTTGCTCCCACTCCTGGAGTGAGGTTCGCTGAGCGAGCCCCTGGCGTTGGGCCTCGATTCCCACGGCCAGCGCGATGCGACGCGATAGGGCGCGGATCTCTGCAAGCGGCGGTAGGAGGGGCGCGTCGAGTCCTGCCGGCTTGGGCGCGCTGTCGCTCAGGACCCGGGCTGCCGCCAGAAACATCTCGTCGGTGACACGCCGGGCCCCCGAGGCGATCACACCCAGACCCAGCCCGGGGAAGACATAGGCGTTGTTGCACTGGCTGATCGGGATCGTGCGCCCCTGGTGCGCGACAGGCGGGAAAGGGCTGCCGGTCGCCACCAGCGCCCGCCCCTCAGTCCAGGCCACGAGGTCGGCCGGCGCGGCCTCGCGCTGGGTCGTCGGGTTGGAGAGCGGCAAGAGGATGGGCCGCTCGACCTGCCGGGCCATGGTCCGGATGACGTCTTCAGTGAAGAGGCCGGGATTGCCGGTCACGCCGATCAGCGCCGTCGGCTGCACGCGACGCACCACCTCGGCCAGGAAAATCTCTCCGGCCGGCCCGCGCGTCCAGTCGGTGAGCCGCTCCAGCGGCTGGCGGTACCGCTGCTGAGCCGGTTTGAGATCGCGCATTCCCGTGTGCAGCAGACCATGACGCCCGACCAGCCAGAGCCGCGCTTTGGCCTCATCCTCAGACAACCCCTCCCGGACCAGCGCCGCCACCAGCAGATCACTGATGCCCGTTCCGGCCGAGCCGGGACCCAAGATGACGACGCGCTGGCTGACCAGAGGACAGCCGGTGGCCCGCCCCCCTGTCAGCAAGGCCGCGAGGGTCACCGCCGCGGTCCCCTGGATGTCGTCGTTGAAACTGCAGAGCCGGTCGCGGTAGCGGTCCCGTAGTGTGCGGGCATGATCTTTGCCAAAGTCCTCCCACTGCAGCAGCACGCCGGGCAGGTGCCGCTCCACGGCCTGTATGAACTCCTCCACGAAGGCGTCGTAGTCCGGCCCGCGCACGCGTTCATGCCGCCAGCCGAGGTAGTGCGGGTCCGCCAGCCGCTCCGGATTGTTTGTCCCAACGTCGAGCACAACCGGCAGCGTCCGACCTGGGTCTACCCCGCCGCACACGGTGTACAGGGCCAGCTTGCCGACTGAAATGCCGATCCCGCCCACGCCCTGATCGCCGAGCCCGAGGATGCGCTCGCCGTCGGTCACGACGATGACATCTACCTGGCGAAACGGCCGGTTGTCCAGAATGGTGTCCAGCTCGTGCCGTTGTGGATAGGAGATGAACAGTCCGCGAGAGCGATGGTAGATGTGACTGTAGCGCTGACAGGCCTCCCCCACCTCCGGCGTGTAGATAATCGGGAGCATCTCGGCAAGATGGTCGTGCAGCAGGCGGTAAAATAGCGTTTCGTTCCGGTCCTGCAGGGCGCGCAGAAAGAGAAAGCGCTCCAGCGCCGTCGTCTTCTTCAGATACTCCTCATACCTCCGTGTCGCCTGCCCCTCTAAGGTGCTGACGTAGGAAGGCAGCAGGCCGACCAGGCCGAAGTCGCGCCGCTCCTGTTCGGAAAAGGCCGTTCCCTTGTTGAACAGGGAGCAGTCCAGCAATGGCCGACCCCGGAGGGGGACCTCCAGGACTCTCTCCCCCGTGCGATCATCGACAAATTCCCTGATATCGATCATGTCTAGCCCTACTCGGGGTAGATGCACTCTATACCGAGGCGATCCGAGGTGTCAATGAATCCTCGGATGCGATCAGAAAAACGGCTCTTCGTCCACATGCAATAAACCGGGAAGAGCCGCAGCTTGTAGGAGGCCGAGCGGATCACTATATTGTTATTAAGAGTTGAGTTCCTTAATGGGTTTTCCGTGAGAGGTCGCTATGCCGGCTACAATGACCTTGGCAGAGGTCTTGACGCAGCTCACCAAAGAAGGGGAGTTGTATGAGAAACTTCCCAACCGGCGGGTGCGGTGCTATGCGTGCGGCCACCGATGTCTGATCCCGGAAGGCCGCCAGGGGGTCTGCCGGGTCCGGTACAACAAGAGGGGCGCCCTGCAGGTTCCGACCGGCTACGTCGGGGCGCTACAGGTCGATCCGGTCGAGAAGAAGCCGTTCTTCCATGCTCTTCCGGGATC
>PQAQ01000144.1 GCA_003105305.1 Candidatus Methylomirabilota bacterium | reverse complement strand
CCGGAATCGGCGGCGATAGTAAGGAGACGCGCAATCAGCCACAAGACGGCAAACGCCGAGGCGGCGCCAATGGCCATCCCCTTCCAGATGTGATGCCGCCGCCAGTGACCAAGCTCATGCGCCACAATCACCTCCACTTCATCGGGGGTCGATGTGGCGAGCAGCGTATCATACAGGACGATCCGTCTGGTTCGTCCAAATCCCGTAAAGTAGGCATTGGTCTTCGTCGTCTTGTGGCCGGCATCGATCTCCAGGATCGGTCCGACCGCAAGGCCCGCGCGATCGGTCAGCGTGCGGAGTCGTTCCACCAATACCTGATCCTGCACCGGTCGGAACGTATGGAATAACGGATCGACGAGGATCGGCGACAATTCGGCCAGAAGACTCATTACCAGGATCACGACCACCCATGCCGGAAGATACCATCGGACGGGATCCCATCGAATGACGGCGTAGAGCAGAACCAGTAGCGGGAGCAGGATCGCCGCATTGATCAGCGTCCCTTTTGCGTAATCCCACGCCCATGCGGCACACGTCTGTCTGGAGAGACCGAATGCATGCTCGTGGAGAAAGCCACCGTACAGACTGATCGGGAAGGTCACCGCATGATACAGTAATGCCAGCGCAAGGCCGAAGACGGCGACGGTCAGCCAGACGCGCCCGCCCGCGATCGAGACGCAGACATCGCGAATCGTTGCAGATAACGGGCTCAGGGTCAGGAGTCCGAACAGGACAAGCGTCACCGCCGTTCGCAGACCGTATAGCAGGTATCGCCCTCGCGCGTAGGCCCGTCCTCTCGCCACCTCCTCAGCGGAAAAGTACGGTCGAGCCGTATCGGCAAACGATCCGCGCGGATCGGAAGGCGGCGCGACGCCTCCGAGCGCCTGTCTGTCAACCGAGACCGTCGCCACGACAAGCGCCGGCAAGACCAACAAAAGCAACCATTGCGATACCATGACCGTCACGCCGCCATTCTACCACGCAACGAGGCGTTGCGGCGCGTCGAAAAGACGTCCCGCATTCAGCCGAGTTTCTTGTGGAAACGGAGAATGCTGGCCGCGATCAGAACCACCCCGATGACGGCGAGAACCAGCAGGTGCGTCCAGAGATACGAGATCCCGATCCCCTTCAGCATGATCCCACGGATGATCTCCACGTAATAGGTCAGCGGAATCACGTAGGCGACGGTCTGGGCCAGCGGCGGCATCCCCTCAATCGGGAAGAGCACGCCGGACAGATAGACCGAGGGGACGAAGATAAAATAGGCCAGTTGCATGGCCTGCTGCTGACTCCTGGCGATGGTGGACAGCAGGATGCCGAGTCCCAGCGTCCCCATGATAAAGAACAGCGACAGAAAATACAGGAGGACCACACTTCCGCGCACGGGGATATCAAAGACCCAGACGCCGAATACGAGCGCGAGCGTCATCTGCGCGTACGCGAGCACGACATTCGGCACGATCTTCGCGATCATCAACTCCCACCGGCGCAGCGGGCTGACGATTAGCGCCTCGAGCGTGCCCCGCTCCCGCTCCCGCACCACCACCATGGCGATGATCGTGATGGTGGTTTGCATCAGGATAAAGCTCAGCAGACCGGGGATGATAAAGATAGCGCTGACAAGGTCGGGATTGTACCAGGCCCGAACCCGGACATCCAGAGGGGTAGGGGGCGGAACCCGGCCGGTGCTCCGCTGTAGCATCTCTGATGCGATCCGTAGCGAGCCGACCTGGCCGATGGCGCTGGCCGCGTTGATGGCTGATGTGGCAACCATCGGATCGGAGGCGTCCACAATGACCTGTATCTGGGCCACGCGCTGCTGCTTGAGCGCGCGGGCGTAGTCAGGCGGCAGCACGATCCCCACCTTCGCCTTACCGCCGTCGATGAGACGCGTGATCGCGTCATAACTGTCCACATAATTGTCGAGGTTGAAATATTGAGAGTTGGTAAAGGCGTTGAGGAGATCCCGACTTTCCGGCGTCCGGGATTGGTCGAAGACTGCCGTTCCCATATGCTTCACGTCTGTATTGATGGCCCATCCGATAATGACGAGGATCATCATCGGCATCGAGAGCATCATCCCGAGGGTCAGGCGGTCGCGCCACATCTGAATGAACTCTTTGCGGATCATGCCCAGCAGGCGCGACTTCATATGCTCTCTTGCCGCATCCGCTTCAGTTGCGCGCGTAGCGAGCGGCGGTCAGCCAGGCCCACGAAAGAGACAAAGATGTCCTCGATGGAGGGGATCGCCGTCTCAACGCGGTCGACTTTTAATCCCTCACCGATCAGACGGGCCTCCACATCGGCGGGCGCGAGGCTTCGGTCCTCGGTAACCAGGTGGATGGTGTTGCCGAATCGGACGACCTCTGCGACACCGGGGAGCGTTTCAAGGAGTATCGTCGCCTCTCGCATCGGGTGACATTCGATCTCGATGACCTGCCCTTTCAGGGCATTGGCCTTGATCTCCTCACGGCTGCCTTGCGCCGTGATCCGACCCTGATAGATAAATCCCAGACTGTTGCAGTGCTCCGCCTCGTCCATGTAGTGCGTGGTGGCAACAATGGTGATCCCTTCCTCGGAGAGTCGATAGATCAGGTCCCAAAAGTTACGGCGGGAGACCGGATCGACCCCGGCGGTCGGCTCATCCAGGAACAGGAGTTCCGGTTTATGGATGATACTGCATCCCAAGGCCAGGCGTTGCTTCCAGCCGCCGGACAGGTGGGCCGCCAGTGTGCGTTCGCGTCCGGTCAGATCGGCCATTCGGACCATCTGTTCGATTCGGGCCCGCTTGATCCCGCTGGGAACCGAATAGAGGCTGGCATAGAACTCGAGATTCTCTCGGACGGTCAGGTCCTCGTACAGGCTGAATCGCTGCGACATATAGCCGATCCGTTCCTTGATCCGCTCCGGCTCGCTCGCAATATCGCACCCCAGCACATGCCCCGATCCTTCCGTCGGATCAAGCAGGCCGCAGAGCATCCGGATGGTCGTGGACTTCCCGGCCCCGTTGGGGCCAAGAAACCCGTAGATCTCGCCCCGCCTGATCTTCAGATCGACATGGTCTACAGCGACGATCTCGCCGAAACGCTTGGTCAGTCCCTCGGTGATCACGGCGTAGGCCGCGACATCTACCTCAGTCATGCGCAGCGCTCCAACAGGCGATTGGTCGATGGCCGGTTCACCGCATTATCCCGCCTGCCGTCCTGATCTCGGTATCGGCCGGCATCCCCGGCTTCAGCAGGCGCTCGTGATTGTCCAGGCGGATCTTGACCCCAAAGACCAGATTCACGCGCTCCTTCTTGGTCTGGACGGTCCGGGGGGTAAATTCGGCCTTCGAGCTGATTTCGATCACCTTCCCATCGAAATGCCGATCCGGGAATGAATCGACGGTCACTGCCGCGTCCTGACCGATACCGACCAATCCGATCTCCGACTCTGGGATATACACGCGCAGCCACAGATCTCCAGGATCGACGAGAATCACGATAGGAAAACCGGGGTTGACGACCTCCCCCTGTTCGGCGCGCTTAGTGAGTACGATGGCCTTGAGGGGAGCCAGGATCGTGCTGTCGCGAAGTCGGACTTGGGCCGTCTCAAGCGCTGCCTTTGCCCGATCGCGCTCGTGGCGGGCCGCCTCAATCACCTCCAGCCGAGGTCCTATCCGGACCAATTCGTACCGTTCGCGGGCGGCCTTGACCTGACTCGCGGCGACATCTATCCGGTTCTTCGCGCGGTCGCGCTCCTGCGCCGAGACGGCGCCCTCCTTAAACAGGGCGTCGAATCGGTTCCAATCGTCTTTTGCCAGCGTGAGGTTATCTTCCGCCTGCTGCAGATTGGCGCGCGCCTCTTCGATCTCCTGAGGGCGCGAGCCGACGAGCAGCTCCTTGAGCTGGGCCTCGGCCCTGGCCAGCGCCGCCCGCGCCTGCGCCGCGTCCGCCTCAAACTCTGCGGTATCAAGGCGACCAATGACCTGCCCGGCCTGAACCTGATCACCCTCGTCGACCAGAAGTTGGGCGAGGCGGCCCGGAAGTTTCGAGCTCACCTCCACCTCGGTGGCCTCAATCGTTCCGTTCGCCACCAGGGTGTGGCTGTCTCTCTTGTCGCGGACCAGCCCCCAGCCGCCAACGGCCGCCGCGCCGCCCAGCGCCAGCAACGCGATCGTCAGCCATAACTTACGCCTCTGTGCCGTCACATGCCCTCGTGTGATTCGCGTCGTGAACTGCTACACGTTGATGCACCGCCGGTTATCGATAGAAATGCGGTCTGAGCTCTTCCTCTGGTATGAACCGCGACGCCTGGCGAATAATCGCTCGGAGGGTGCCTGGATCAAGCTGGGTATGCGCAGGAACCGTCAGCGTCTGAGAACCCGCCATCGCGTCCCGTCTGAGCTTCATATGACTGCCGTACTGATCCACCACACGGAAACCGAACTCGGTGAATACAGCAACAACCTGTTTACCGGAAAGCCGTCGGAGCTTAGACATAAGAGGGTTCGATCTCCATAGTGACGACAAGGGCCGGGTGATCGTACAGCCCGAAATCGGCAGGATCTTCCCCCTTCAGATGCAGGGCAACGGCCTCCTTGAGATTGCCGATAGTCTCGTCAAGCGTCCGGCCCTGGGTCACCACCGCGATCTCGACACATTCAGCGACAAAACCAGACTCCTCACCAGGACGGATAATCGCCTTGATAGTGTGTTGTAGTTGCTTCATGTGCGTTCTCCTTCTACCGGCCTCTTTGCCCGGTTCGGCCATAGATGTGCGATAGAATTTCAGCCATATGCTCAATAGTGGCTAGGGCTCTGGAATCATTTAAAACCACTCGCGTGAAGAGCGTTGTTGCCGACTTCCCGTATCTCATGGGCCTGCTGTGGCAGTGGGTCAGGAAGGATCTCTATGTTTTTGCTCTTTGTTTTTCTGGCAAACTCGATAAGGTTGTAAAGGTAGTCTTTATGACTGATCCTCCCTAAGTTTACGCCTCCGGGCTTCGCCATTGCTTCCTCTAATGCGAATCGAAGAACTGACCGGCAAAGGGCAGCGGCAGCATCAGTAAGGCCATAGAGGTAACAGGTGGTGGCTTGTCGCAGGTAGGCCGTGACCTTTTTGTCGGGTAGGGAAGCAGTTGAAATAGTCCGAAGCTTCTTCCGGCGAGCGATAATGCCAGGGACCTCTTGGAGTTCACAACGTGTAATCGTCTCGTCGAGATGTCCGTCTTCGACAACGCTTAAGAGCTTCTGGATTAGCTCGTCACGTCCAATCACGGTTCCCTGCTTTGACTTCACGAGTGCTCTTAGATGACCTCGCATTTCCTTTACGGCCTTGGGGTCTTCGGAATGCGAGAAAGGGGAGAGCTGACCACCTTCTCTGCTCTCGTCATGTACGAAGCCCCAGAGAAACCCGATGTCCAATCCAGTTTCGTCGAGAAGGTCGAGTAAGTCCAAAATATCCTTTGACTGGACCATGGTCTTTAATCCTCCTCTTCCGGCTTTGGCATGGGTGCTGAGCCAAACCCTCAACCCCTTGGTGTTGCCTAACGTTCAGACCCGACCAATCAGTTTCTTGAAGGCGGCCTCGTCGAGGGTGGGGACGCCGAGGCGTGTGGCGTCGTCGAACTTGCTGCCGGGGTCTTTGCCCACGACGACGTAATCGGTCTTCGAGCTGACCGACGAGGTCACGCGGCCGCCGGCTTGCGCGATCAGTTCCTTCGCCTCGTCGCGGGTGAGTGTTTCCAGGCCCCCCGTCAGGACGAACGCCTTGCCGGCCAGGGGGCGAGGCGCCGCCGACACCCCGGCTTCCTCCATCGCGACGCCCACTTCCCGCAACCGCTCGATCTGACGCCGGTTCTCCGGCTGGCGGAAATAGAGCGCCACACTCTGGGCGATACGGGGACCGATGCCGTAGATCTCGGCCAACTCTGCCTCCAGCGCCTGCTCCAGCCGATCCATCGAACCGTAATGCCGGGCGACAATCGCCGCGACATGTTCGCCCACGTACCGGAGGCCCAGCGCGAACAACAGGCGGCTCAGCCCGCGTCCCTTGCTCCCCTGGATCGCGTGATACAGATTGGTGGCGGACTTCTGCGCCAGCCGTTCGAGCCCGGCCAGCGTCTCCACATTCATTCGATACAGATCGGCGAACTCCCGGACCAGCGCCCGATCGACAAGCTGTTCAACCACGGCTTCGCCCAGGTGCTCAATATCCATCGCCCGCCGGGAGCCGAAGTGCAGCAGCGACTCTTTCAGCCGAGCCAGGCAGGCGGAGTTCGTGCAGCGGCTGACCACCTCGCCCTCCGGTCGGAAGGCGTCGGCGCCGCAGACCGGGCATCGGGTCGGAAAGCGGAATGGCGTGCTGTGGGCCGGTCGCCTTTCGTGGATGACCCGCAGGATGTGCGGGATCACGTCCCCGGCCCGCTCGACCAGGACGGTGTCTCCCTCCCGGATGTCCAGCCGTTCGATCTCATCGGCATTGTGCAGGGTGGCCCGGCTGATCGTCGCGCCTGCAATCTCGACGGGATCGAGCAGGGCGGTCGGCGTCAGCGCCCCCGTCCGCCCCACGCTGATGTCGATCTTCCTAATCGCGCTGGTCGCCTGCCGCGCCGGAAACTTATAGGCGATCGCCCACCGGGGATGGTGGGTTGTCGAGCCGAGTCGGCGTTGCTGTTCAATCGCATCAACCTTGACCACGACACCGTCGCAATCGCATCCGATCTCATCTCGGGCCGCCTCGATCTCGCGGCAGACGGCAACGGCGTCCTCGATGCCGGCGCAGCGCCGGCGATACCGCTCCAGCGTGGTCTTGCGGTCTTTAGGGTCGAGTAGGAATCCGGCCTCCAGCAACTGCTCCATCGCCCGCCAATGATCTGTGAACGGATCCGGCTCGGCATAGCTGACGCCATAGATGAAGATATCGAGGGGACGGCTTGCCGTAATCCGCGAGTCCTTCTGGCGGACCGAGCCGGCTGCGGCATTCCTGGGATTCGCGAACGGCTCGTCGCCGTCCGCCTCCAGTCCGCGATTCAGTCTGTCAAACGCCTGCCGCCACATGAAGACCTCGCCGCGCACCTCTAAGGCAGCATACGTCGTGAACGATCCGTGCAACCGGTGAGGCAGACTCCTGACCGTCATCAGATTTTGCGTCACATCCTCACCGTATCGGCCGTCCCCTCTGGTGGCGCCCCGTACGAACCGACCGTGCTCATACAGCAGGGCCACGCCCAAGCCGTCGACCTTTGGCTCAATAACGTAGGCAATCCGCTCGTCGGGGAGCGCCCTCTTGATACGGGCCTCGAACTCCACAAGTTCGTCGGCACTGTAGGCGTTGTCCAGCGAGAGCATCGCCGCTTTATGCTGAACCGAGGCAAACCCTTCAACCGGCCGACCGCCAACACGCTGGGTCGGGGAGTCGGCCGTGATCAGTTCAGGATGCGCCTGTTCAATCCGCAGCAGGCGCTGAAAGAGCCTGTCGAATTCGGCGTCGGTGATCTCCGGCCGATCGAGCACATAGTACAGGTATTCGTGGCGGCGAATGAGCCGTCGAAGTTCATCAACCTGTGCGCCGAGCGTCGTGGTATCCGACATCGTTCCCAATGGCACAATCCGTATAACTACTTGTAAATAGAGGGATTGCAAGATGTTAACTTCAGCCTATTGGTAGCAGAATTCATCAAGTGAGGCAAGGCAATTCGGTCCCTAAACCCTTTCCGGCATCGACTGTCTAATCAGGCAAACAGTGACAACAACCACAACAGGAGGCAACAATCATGAAACGGTATCTGTCGAAACTGGTTGTCATGACACTCGTTATCGGTGGATTGATTGCCGTGACCCGACCGGCTCTCGCATGGGTCAGGGTCGGGATCAATGTTGCCGTCCCGGGTCCGATGATCGTCACGGGGACTCCTGTTGTTATGGCCCCGGCCCCAGGATGGCGCATGCGACCTGCGCCGGTCTATTATCGGCCCGTCTGGACCCCCGGACATTTTAACCGGTGGGGCGCCTGGATTCCTGGTCACTGGCGGTAAACGCGTTCTGCTCCTCCTGCCCTCCTCCTCCCTCCGAACGCTGAGGGACCGCCCGGGCGGTCGGTCCCTCAGCGTTTTTGTTGTCTGCTGACGGCCGTCATCACCTTGACATTTGCGAGCGTCTTCTGTAGCGTGGCTGTACCGCTTAGGATCATGCGATATCGGTGCGCACAATGGTGGAAGCGACGGCTCTGCGACAGCTTGAACAGTTGGCCGACCAGCTCGACGTGAAGGTCCTCTACGAGAACCTGGACCGGCAGGAATTCGTCGTGAGAAGCGGGACCTGCACGTTACGGGGCCGGCTTGTAGTCATCATCGACCAGCACCTGACACCGGGCGATCGAATCCAGGTCCTAGCCGATTGCCTGTCACGGTTCGACCTATCCACAATCTATCTGATCCCGGCTGTTCGTGAATTGATTGACGCGCGACGGACCGCGCCGCCGGCCGCATAGGAGGAGAAACGTGGGAACGGCAATGGGTCAACAGGCTATGAAGGTGTTCTTGGGGCAGCACAAGGTCTGCCGGCTGGCGACCGTAGATCGGCACGGCCAACCGCATGTCGTACCAGTCTGGCACATCCTGCTGGACGGTGAACTCTATATCGAAACGTCGCCACGATCCAAAAAGGGCCGGAACCTGCAGGCTAACCAGAAAGTCGCACTGGTCGTCGATGGGGGCGACGCGTTCGAGAACTACAAAGGGGTGATGATCCAGGGGACGGTCGAGTTCGTCAACGATAAGCAAAAGCTTCGGCAGTTCCGTGACGCGATGGCGCAGCGCTATTTCGGTACGGCCGACCACCCGGGCTACAAGTATTTGGTCGGCGGTCCCGATCCGCTTTTAATGAAGGTCGTCCCCAAAAAGGTGGTGACGTGGGATTATAGTCAAAAAACCTTGAAGTGTGACGCCTAATTGCGCTTGACAGTCGAGGGCATTCCGGTACAATGAGGTTAACCTTTTAATCGGACTCAGAGAGGTTCGAAAAGGAGATGTCGTGGGAATCCAGGAAGCTATTTTGATCACAGCGTATCGCATAACCTCCTCGCCGGGTGGTGAGGGGGTTTTTTTATGCCCTGAACGTCATGGCCGCTGAGTTGAACGAAAAGGCTCAGATCCTCGATCCGTCGGCAATCCAGCGAGCCATCACCCGGATTGCCCACGAGATCGTCGAACGGAATAACGGAACGGACAACCTCGTCCTGATCGGACTCCGCAGCCGCGGGGTTGATCTGGCGCGGCGTATCGCCAAGGAACTGACGCTGATTGCCGGGACTGAGACACCGGTTGGGGCCCTGGATGTGACCCTTTACCGGGACGATCTGGACAAGGTTGGGCCACAACCCGTCGTTCGGAAAACCGAGATCCCGTTCTCGATCAACGAAAAGCGGGTGGTGCTGGTCGACGATGTCCTGTATACCGGACGGACTATTCGGGCGGCCATGGACGGCCTGATCGACCTTGGCCGCCCCCGTCTCATTCAACTTGCCGTCCTCATCGATCGGGGTCATCGCGAACTGCCGATTCGAGCCGACTATGTCGGCAAGAATGTCCCCACCTCTCGCGAGGAGCAGATTCAGGTGCTGCTGACCGAGGAGGATGGGGAGGACCGGGTCGTCATCGTCGAGCCATAGAGAGAGATGTGATGGTTGGCCTTATACGCAAAGATCTGTTGAGTATGCAGGAACTGGCATCGGACGACATCCGGCTGATCCTGGATACCGCCGAGTCGATGAAAGATGTGGCCCGTCGCGACATCAAGAAGGTCCCGACCCTGCGCGGCAAGACTGTGATTAACCTGTTCTACGAGCCCAGCACACGGACCCGCACATCGTTTGAAATCGCCGGAAAGCGGCTCAGCGCCGACGTGATCAATATCTCCACCTCGGCAAGTTCAGTGACCAAGGGGGAGGGTTTGAAGGATACGGGTCTCACGCTTCAGGCGATGCACCCGGACATCGTGGTCATCCGTCATCCGGCGGCGGGCGCGGCGGAGTTCCTGGCCAGGCGGCTTGCGGCATCGGTTATCAATGCCGGCGACGGCGCCCACGAGCACCCCAGCCAGGCCCTGCTCGACCTCTTCACCATCAGGGAGAAGCTGGGACGGCTGGAGGGACTCAAGGCGGCTATTGTCGGCGACATCGCTCACAGCCGGGTTGCCAGGAGCAACATCGACGGAATGCGCAAGATGGGGATCGAGGTGCGAGTCGCAGGACCGCAGACGATGCTTCCACGGTTCATCGAACGACTCGGCGTTGAGGTGTTTACGAACCTTGATCGGGCCATCGGCGAGGTCGATGTTATTATGATGCTCAGACTACAGACCGAGCGTCAACAGGCCGGGCTTTTCCCTTCGCTGCGGGAGTACTCGCGCCTGTTCGGTCTCACCGCAGAGCGGATGAAGGCCGCCAAGCCCAATGTGCTGGTCATGCACCCTGGCCCGATCAATCGGGGCGTGGAAATTGCGCCGGATGTCGCCGATGGACCCTATTCGCTGATCCCGAATCAGGTAGAGAATGGCCTGGCCGTGCGGATGGCTCTGCTCTATATCTTCGCCGGCGGCGGGCAGGCAGGATAGTGGTAGTCCGGGAGATGGAACGATCATGAGGATGCTAATCAAAGGCGGACGGGTCATCGATCCGGCAAGCGGCGTGGACGAGCTCCTCGATCTGTTTGTCGAAGATGGGAAGATTGCCCGGATTAAGAAACATGCAGGAGGCGCTGAACCCACCGAGGCCGGCAGAGCGAAAGGATCGAAAACAGCGAAACAGGCTGAATCCGCCCTCACCATTGACCGGGTATTCGATGCGACGGGACTGGTGGTCTGTCCGGGGTTGATCGACATGCATGTCCACCTGCGCCAACCCGGGCGCGAAGATAAAGAAACGATCGCGAGCGGAACGATGGCGGCGGCGCGTGGCGGCTTTACGGCGGTCTGTTGCATGCCGAATACCGATCCCGTCAACGATACGCGCGCCGTGACCGAGTTTATCCTCGATACGGCCAAACGCGAGGGAGCGGTTCAGGTCTATCCCGTTGGCGCCATCACCAAGGGACTGAAAGGAGAGGAGCTGGCCGACATCGGGGAGCTGTTTGACGCCGGCTGCGTGGCCGTCTCCGACGACGGCCGCCCGGTCATGAACGCTGCGTTGATGCGGCGGGCCATGGAATAT
>PQAQ01000143.1 GCA_003105305.1 Candidatus Methylomirabilota bacterium | reverse complement strand
CATGCCGGCGTCTTGCTCGAGCATCTGCCGCTCGTACAGTCCCGGATCACCGGGATCGTCAGTCGGGGCGGCGCCCTCATGGCGAGATGGATGCTTGCCCATAACGCGCAGAATCCGCTGTACACCCATTTTGAACAGATCTGCCGGATCTTCCGGAAATACGACGTCAGCTTCAGTCTGGGCGATGGTCTGAGACCGGGCTGTACGGCAGATGCCTCTGATGCGGCCCAGTTCGCCGAGCTTCGGACGTTGGGTGACCTGACGAAGATTGCCTGGGCCCATGATGTGCAGGTGATGATCGAAGGGCCCGGGCACGTCCCGATGGACCAGATCGAAATGAATGTGCGGATGGAGCAGGAAATCTGCCAGGAGGCGCCGTTTTACACGCTGGGTCCGCTGGTGACCGACATCGCGCCGGGGTACGATCACATCACGTCGGCGATCGGCGCGGCGATGGTCGGTTGGTACGGCGCGTCGTTGCTCTGCTATGTGACACCGAAAGAGCATCTCGGCTTACCCACGCCGGAGGATGTGAAGCAGGGGTGCATCGCGTACAAGATCGCCGCCCATGCGGCCGACATCGCCAGAGGCCGGAAGGGCGCGCGCGATCGGGACGACGCACTCTCGCGCGCCAGGTTCAATTTCGACTGGGAGACACAGTTTGCGCTGGCGCTCGACCCGGAGACGGCGCGCGCGATGCATGATGAGACGTTGCCGAATGAGGCGTTCAAGCGCGCCGAGTTCTGCTCGATGTGCGGTCCGAAGTTCTGTTCAATGCATATCTCATCGCACCTTGGCGAGCCACCGGACAGCCCTGAGTCTTAGCCGCAACACGAGGAGGCGATCACGTATTTGAAATGCGCAAGGTGATCCTGCGAATTGAAAAGGCCTGTTGATGGAACATCCGACTGATAAGGCAATCGTTCTGATTGCCGCCAGCGAGGTCGATTCGAACCTGTATTATGCCACCCGGTTTGTCGCGCCGGACCCGTTTATCTTTGTCCAGGCCGGGGCAGAGAAGATTGTCGTCATGAGCGATCTGGAGTTGGATCGGGCGAAGAGCGAGGCGAAGGTCGATACGGTCCTGTCCTATAGCGCGTATGAGGGCAGGGCGAGACAGAAAGGCATCGATGCGCCGTCATTGTCGGACATCCTGGACCTGGTGCTGCGCGAGCGGGATATACGTTCCTTATTGGTTCCCGGCAATTTCGGCATCGAGTACGCCGATAGTCTGCGGACACGGGGCTACACCGTCAGCGTCAAACGGGAGCCGTTTTTCGAGGCGCGCGCGGTAAAAGACGAAGAAGAGATCGAAGCGATTGTGGCGACTCAGCGCGCCACCGAACAGGCTGTACACGCCGCGATCTCGGCGGTACGGGCAGCCAAAGTGGAGTATGACGGATTGCTGTACCTCGACGGCGAACTATTGACCGCCGAGGCGCTCAGGAAGATCATGCACATGACCTTGATGGAACAGGCGTGCATTGCGCAACATACCATTGTCGCGCTCGGTCTGCAGGGGATTGACCCTCATCATCACGGCGGCGGTCCCATCAGGGCGCACGAATCGATTGTCATCGACGTCTTTCCGAAATCGGAGCGCACCCGCTATTTTGCAGATCTGAGCCGGACCGTCGTGAAGGGAAAGGCATCGCCGAGGCTTCGGGCGATGTACGGGGCGGTTCTCAACGCCCAGGAACGCGGTATGGAGTTGATCAGGGACGGCGCCGACGGCAGGGATGTCCACGCCGGAGTCAATGCGGTGTTTGAAAAGGACGGCTTCACGACCGGGATGGTAGGCGGTCGGATGCAGGGCTTTTTTCACGGCACCGGCCACGGCGTCGGCCTCGATATCCACGAACCCCCGCGCATTAACAAAACGAGTACAATGCTGCGAACCGGCCATGTAGTCACCGTTGAGCCGGGGCTGTACTATCCTGATGCCGGCGCCGTTCGAGTTGAAGATCTGGTGGTTGTCACGGCAGCGGGGTGCAGAAATCTGACGAACTTTCCAAAAGGGTTCGGCGAGTTCGAGATCGACTGATGACACCTGTGACCCCTCCGGCGGTTCAGGCGGTGCAAGAACAGGCGGAGAAATTCCTACGCTGTTCTCCGGATTCAGTGAGGTTTCGCCCTTGTGGAGTTGGTGGGGACGTGCTATATTACCGATAGAAACTTGCATAGAGGGGGCGCGATGAGTACATCATTGGCTCAGGAAATCTTAGACATCTTGTACAGCGATCCGAGCACACGCCGGTCGTATAAGGATGCCCTCAGCGACTGGATTCTCGACAGCCAGCCCCACGGTTCCCCGCTCGACGGGATCGCCATGATTCAATATCTGGCCGAACACCATCCGGATATCCTCGCGCGACTGAAAATCAACACGCACGTCAAGGAAGAGATTGCTCGCGTTCTGGATGCGATCGGCCACAAGTAGGGCATCCCGACGTTAGCGACCCGCATTCAGCCGCCTCACTCAGATTCAACAGCACGCTGCCCAGAGACCATCCACTGCCGCACTATTGAGATATGATCTACGCCATCGGAGACATTCATGGTTGCCTGGATCCCCTGCGCCGCCTTATCGCCCAAATCCGTCTGTCCGAGACCGATGAGGTGATCTTTCTGGGCGATTACATCGATCGGGGACCGGATTCAAGGGGGGTAATGGACTACCTGTTGACCCTCAGCGGCCGGTACACCTTTCTGATGGGCAATCATGAGCGGATGTTCCTCGACTTTCTTCAGGGTAAAGAGCGGGCGTTGTTTCTGTATAACGGCGGGACCGCGACGCTGGACAGTTACGGTGGGCTTCGCCAGATTCCTGCAGCTCATCTGGCGTTTCTGGACCGTTTAAGGTTGTACCATGAGACGCCGGAGTATTTCTTCGTGCACGCGGGGATCAGGCCGGAGATTCCGTTGCAGGCGCAAGACGAGCGCGACCTGCTGTGGATTCGCGAGGAATTTTACGCGTATGCGGGTCGGTTCCCCAAGACCGTTGTGTTTGGCCACACCCCTATGCGCGAAGCCCTGATAGAGGCGGACCGGATCGGTATCGATACCGCCTGCGTTTATGGCAACAAGCTCACCTGCCTGATCCTCCCCTCACGAGATGTTATTCAGGTGTCGAACTCTCTCAACAGATAAGCCCGCAGCGCACGACCGAGCCGCCGTAATCGACCAATCCGTTTGCTCCCGGAAGAATGGGACTTGACAGTTACGCGCGATTGATTATCATTCGCTGAATACGAAGCCGGGCAGGTATAGCTCCCGATTTTTCCAAGCTATGGCTTTGCGCCATCGGCCTGGATGGACTGGTTGCAGGTTCTGGCCGCCGCTGGAGTCCGGTTCTCAAATAAGGAGATGCGAGTTATGAAACGAGCCTTAGTGTGTGGGGCGGGTGGATTCATCGGCGGGCATCTCGTGAAGAAGTTGAAGCGCGAGGGCTACTGGGTACGCGGCGTCGACATCAAGCCGCACGAGTTTTCGCCCAGCCAGGCCGACGAGTTTATGCTGAGGGATCTACGCGATCCGGATCATTGCCGGTCGGCCCTTGCCCTTTCGAACGGCGGCTTCGACGAGGTCTACCAACTCGCCGCCGATATGGGTGGTATGGGCTTCATCTCCGTTTCCGACTGCGAGGTACTGCACAACAGTGCCCTGATCAATATCCATATGACCCATACCGCGGCCGAGATGGGGGTCGCCCGCTACTTCTTCTCGTCGTCGGTCTGTGTCTACCGAGATATGCGATCTGAAGAGGCGCCGATTACCGAAGACGACGGCATCCCGGCGAATCCGGACAACGAATACGGCTGGGAGAAGCTGTACGCCGAGCGCGTAGCTACGGCCTACGGACGCCGTTATCCGATGCAAGTACGAATCGCCCGTTTCGAGAACTGCTACGGACCGGAGGGGACCTGGACTGGAGGCCGCGAAAAAGCGCCGGCAGCCCTCTGTCGGAAAATCGCAGAGGCGGAGGAGGGTGGGACTGTAGAAGTCTGGGGGGATGGAACGGCAATCCGGGTATTTACCTATGTGGACGATTTAGTAGACGGGATCGTGGCGTTGATGCACTCGAACCTGGACGGTCCCGCCAACCTGGGGAGTGAAGAGCGGGTGACCGTAGCTGACCTGGTGCGGACCGCGATCGAGGTATCCGGCAAGCGCATCACCGTCAGATATGTGCCGGGCCCCGTGGGAGTGCGCGCCCGAAACTTCAGCAAAGCGCGTATCGCCTCGCTGGGGTGGAAGCCTGCGGTGTCGCTCCAGGAGGGAATCGCGCGCACCTATCCATGGATCGAGGCGCAGGTCGGTGCAGCGCGACGCGTCAAATAGACCGTCGTTGCGCTGGTCGATGGTGCTTGTCCCAGACCAGATAGACCAAACGACCAAGGTGGACGTGTGCCGGTCTACCATGTTCGTCCTCGATGCGCATGGACCGGAAGGGGGGTAGACCATGTTGACGCCGTCGCGATGTGCGTCAATGATGCGCGGCGCCAATGCGGCGGCTGCGTGGATACCTGCGAATCATGAAGTCTCTTCAGACGTTTCTGCTGCATCGGATCATCTCCGCCGATCGCGACCTCACGCGCGCCCGCCTAGCCCAGGCGGCCGCCCTGCGCGTGGTCATGGCCGACGCGCTGGCCCTGCTGGGCGTCTCCGCCCTCGAGCGGATGTAACCACGCGGTCACGATTACCCAACTCCCTCCTCGCCTCCCTTCCAGCTTCGTCAAATTATTGACTCTTGACGCATTATTGTGTGAACCGGCAGGTCGAATGAACTGATACGACGGTAGTATTCACTGCCGTCATTGTTCCGAAAGTCTCCCGTGTCATTGCGAGG
>PQAQ01000142.1 GCA_003105305.1 Candidatus Methylomirabilota bacterium | reverse complement strand
TTGCCGAAAAAGGGGAGCAGATGATGCTCGCACAGCGAGAAGAAATCGATGTCCTTGACCAGGACGATCTCGTCATAGTTGTCCTGGAAGACCGCCTCGTTCAGGACCGTATCGATCTGTTTACCGTACCCGGATGTAAGGAACGTATACATCCGTCCTACCCGTTCGGGCGTCTTGATCAAACCTTCCCGATCAGGATCCTCGCCGATCTCTTTCAATAGATCCCTGACTAATCGCTCGATCATATTCCTCATCCTGTGTGGGGTGTGGTCACTCCTTCTGAAATTCTAAATGAGCATAACAGGATGTGCAAGGAAAACCTCCGGAGCGTGAGCAGGGAAGGCCCAACCGACCGAGATCGGCATTGACGACGATCGGTTGCCGATGCTATAAGGACCGCATTCGGCCCTCTCGCACGCGGGCGCCGTATCGCACATGGGGCAACCCTGTGATGTTGCTCGAAGGAGCCCAGCCGCTGATGCAGACTTCACTGACGGCGAAGCCGACCGCGCTGCTGCGCGTCGACGAGACCCTGTTGGTTCGCCGGTATCGGCAACCGTCTCCGGAAGCGTCCAGTACGGCCGTTCAGACGGGGCTCGACCAGGCGTACGAGGGCGGGCCGCTCACTCGTCGACAGGCCGCTCTGCTGCTTCAGGCTGAAGGAGACCAATTCCGGCGACTCCTGGAGCTTGCCGCCGCCGTTCGTGACCTCGGTAAAGGGCGGACGGTTACCTTCTCAAAAAAGGTCTTCATTCCACTGACCCGTCTGTGCCGCGATCGGTGCGGCTATTGCACATTTCGCCGGGATCCTGGCAAGCCGGGCGACGGCTTCATGACGCCGGACGAGGTCCTGGCCGTCGCCTCTGCCGGCGTTGCCCTCGGGTGTACGGAGGCGCTTTTCAGCCTCGGCGAGAAACCCGAACTGGCCTTTCCGGAGGCCAGACGGATACTGGCCGAGCGCGGATATCGCCGGACGGTCGATTATCTGGCGCGGATGTGCAAGCGGGTCGTGACGGAGACCGGTCTGCTGCCCCACGTCAACCCTGGAACGATGGATATCGGGGAGATGGCAATGCTGCAAGACTCAGCCGTCAGCATGGGGCTCATGCTGGAATCGGCGAGCATGCGCCTCATGCGGACCGGCGGGCCGCACCATGCGTCACCCGACAAACACCCTGTACGGCGGCTGAGAACGGTCGAGGATGCAGGACGCCTGCGGATTGCCTTTACGACCGGGGTGCTGATCGGCATCGGCGAGAGCCTCGAGGAGCGGATCGATGCCCTGTTCGCGATCAGGGCGCTGCATGCGAGATTCGGCCACATCCAGGAGATCATCGTCCAGAACTTCCGCGCGAAGCCTTCCACCCCAATGCGAGATGATCCGGAGCCGACGCTCCTTGATCTGCTCAGGACCGTGGCGGTAGCGCGTCTGATCTTCGGCCCGGATATGAACCTTCAGGCGCCGCCGAATCTGAGTCCTGACGCCTATCCGTTGCTGCTGGCGGCGGGAATTAATGACTGGGGCGGTATTTCGCCCTTGACGCTGGACCATATCAATCCTGAGGCGCTGTGGCCCAGCATCGAGGCGTTGCGAGATGCCGCGGTCATTCGTGGATACCGGCTGCAAGAGCGACTTCCGATCTATCCCGAGTACATCATTCACAAAGGCGGCTTCGTTCCTGCGTCCTTGATCTCCAGGATTATGGCGTTGGTGGATGAGGCAGGATACCCGAAAGAGCAGGACAGGGTGTAGGAGGGGATAGGGGTTAGGGGATGTGGGAAGAGGTCAGAGATATCGGTGAGCAGCATGGTTCCTGATCAGCCGAGTTCGTGCGGTGAAGGGCTTGACCGGTTGCTTGGCCGGATTGAGCCGGATGTCGCGCGCCTGTTGGACGAATTACTTGAGGGGCGCGAGCTCACCGTTGAGGGGGGATTACGCCTCGCCCAGACGCTGGGGCCGGAGCTGCGCGCGCTGGTCCTGGCGGCCGACGAGATGCGACGACGTCAGACGGGAAAGGTCGTCACCTATGTGGTTAATCGGAACATCAACTTCACCAACGTCTGTATCAAGCGCTGCGGCTTCTGCGCCTTCAGTCGGGGTCTCCGTGAAGAGGACGCATACCTTCTGCCTTTCGAAGAGATCGCGCGAAGAACGCAGGAGACCTGGGACCTCGGGGCCACGGAGGTCTGCGTCCAGGCCGGTCTGTCACCGGGACTGGATGGCCGTTATTACATCGAACTGTGCCGTATCATCAGAGAGGCGGCTCCGCGGATCCATATTCACGCCTTCTCACCTGAGGAGATCCTGTACGGCTCCAGACAATCCGGCGTTCCTGTTTCGCAGTTTCTGCTGGCGCTGAAGGAGGCCGGTCTCGATACGCTTCCGGGGACATCGGCTGAGATTTTGGACGATGACATTCGCAGCGTCATCTCTCCCGATCGCATCTCCACTCGTCAGTGGATCGAGGTAGTAACGACGGCTCATGCCCTCGGTCTTCCCACCAGCGCGACAATGATGTACGGCCACATCGAGCAACCGATCCACTGGATCAGGCATATGGCGCTGCTACGCGATATCCAGAACGCGACAGGCGGGTTTACTGAATTTGTCCCGCTTTCCCTGGTTCATCATGCGGCCCCGATCTCTCGTCGCCGATCGGTACAGGGCATACGCCTGGGGGCGACTCGCGACGAGGTGATGAAGGTACATGCGCTGGCGCGTCTGATGCTGGGCGCGACCGTGAAGAATATCCAGTCGTCCTGGGTGAAGGAAGGTCCCGGACTCGCACAACACCTGCTGACGGCGGGGGCTAACGATCTCGGCGGCACCCTGATGAACGAAAGCATCTCTGCGTCAGCGGGTGCGCCACACGGTGAGTTTATGTCGCCTGCGGCGCTTCGTCGGCTGATTCGCGAAAAAGGTCGCGTTCCCGCCCAGCGAAGTACCACCTACCAGCTCCTGAGACTCTATGACGACCTCAGCGAAGAGGAGGGTCTACTCGACCGTATTGGCGATCCGGACGCGCGTTTCGGCTCGTACCGGACACTGACCGCTTCTCATGCGTTTCGGTATCGATGGCAGGAACGAGCATAGCGTAGAGGGTCCGGGGTAAAGGATATAGTCGTGAAGATCGGAATCATCGGAGGCACGGGACGAGAGGGGGCAGGGCTGGCCTTGCGCTGGGGCGCATCCGGCGAGGAGGTCATTATCGGATCGAGAGATGCGGGGCGGGCAGTCGAGACGGCGAAGCGCCTGAACCGGTTGGTCTCTGTAGCCGCTATTCATGGCGCCTTAAATCAACAGGCTGCGATTGAAGCCGATGTCGCCGTCTTGACCGTTCCCTACGCCGCTCACGTCGCCGTCCTGGTAGAGATCAAGAAGGCGTTGCGCGGAAAACTCCTGATCGATACCACCGTTCCGTTCGATCCTAAGACGCACGAATGGTTGCCCTCGATCCATTACAACTCTGCTCTCGAAGAGGCGCAGGAGGTTCTTGGATCAGGCGTCAGGGTAGTTGCGGCCTTCCAGAATATCGGCTTTCACCTGTTGAAAGACTTCAGAAGGGTTATCGACTGCGATGTCCTGGTATGTGGCGATGATGCGGACGCCAGACGCCTCGCCTGCCTGCTGGCGGAGAAGGCCGGTCTGCGCGGCGTCGACGTCGGTTCGTCGCGACACGCCGGGACTGTAGAGAGACTGACTCCGCTGCTCATGGACTTGAAACGCTGCTACAACACCAGGGCGGCAGGCATCAGAATCACCGGCCTGCCTGAGCACACGCCATGATTGTCGCTCTGGCCGGTGGGGTCGGCGCCTCGAAGTTGCTCTTTGGACTCACACGGGTCATGGACCCCGCCGATCTGACTGTCATTGTCAATACGGCGGATGATCTGATCCTGCATAGCCTCACCATCTGTCCCGATCTGGACACCGTCACCTACACCCTGGCCGGTGTAGCCGATATCACAAGAGGCTGGGGAATCGAGGACGACAGCTTTCACGCCCTGGACTGGCTTGGTCGCTATGGCCGAGAGAACTGGTTCAATCTGGGCGATCGGGACCTGGCGACCCACCTGCACCGGAGCGCCCTACTGAACGATGGGCGCACGCTCACCGAGGTCACCGACCTTATCAGGCGCGCGCTGGCAGTCCGCGCCACAATTCTGCCGATGTCGAATGAGCGGATCTCGACCATCGTGCTCACCGATTACGAATCGCAGCCGTTTCAGACGTATCTCGTCCGCGACAGCGCGCGTCACACAGTGAGAGGGGTGATCTTCGACGGAATTGAGCGCGCTCAGCCGGCCCCCGGTGTGCTGGAGGCGATCGAGGGGGCCGATGGGATTATCATCTGTCCCAGCAATCCGATTATCAGCATCGGACCGATCCTGGCTGTGCCTGGGGTCCGCGAGACGCTGACAACGACGAGAGCGCCCATCGTAGCGATCAGTCCGGTTGTGGGCGGTCGATCCCTGAAGGGCCCGACCGACAAGCTCTTAACCGGTCTCGGCCATGACGTGTCGACCCTATCGGTGGGCCGTCTCTATCATGACTTTCTCGATCTGCTGCTTGTCGATCGCCTTGATGCCGACCTGCTTCCCGACATCCGGGCGCTCCCGCTCGAGGTGCGCGCAACAGACACGATTATGCATAGTCCGGAGCGGAAGATCGCTCTGGCCAAAGAGGCGCTTGCCTGTCTCGACTCTTTAGTCGACTGAGAACCACTATGCTGGTGGCTGTCGTCCCCGTCAAGGAGCTATCGCGAGGCAAGACGCGACTCACGCCGCTGCTCTCGGCTGAGGAGCGGCACCTCCTCTGCGAGACGATGCTCGAGGATGTATTGGCCGTTATCGCCGCCTGTCCTTTATTTGAACGCACGCTGGTGATCACGTCGGATGTTGAGGCTGCCGCAATCGCCTGGCAGTACGGTGTTGAGGTCATCCATGAGGCCCAGCAGATCAGGCACAGCCGATCGGTGGAGGCTGCCGCCGCATATTGTCGCGAGATCGGCGCCGAGGCCATGCTGACCGTCCCCCTTGATGTGCCCAGGATGACGACTAATGATCTTCAGCGGATCGTGGAGCACGGACCCATACCAAGGGGGGTCGTGTTGGCGCCGTCACGCAACGCCCTTGGGACCAACGGCCTGTTCGCTCGGCCACCCGAGGCGATCCCATTTCGCTTCGGGCACGACAGCTTCCGCGCTCACCGCGAAGAGGCCGAGGCCAGGGACCTGCCATGCGTAGTCTGCGAACTCCCGAACCTCGGACTGGATATTGATGAGATTGACGATCTCCAGCGGTTTCTCGGGCAACCGGGCCGAACCAGGACGGACGCGCTGCTGCATCGGCTTGGAATAGGCGAAAGACTTCACGGTGGAACAGGTGCCTGAATTGAGGCTGATCGGTCTGATCGGCATCCCGGAGATTCGGACCGGTGATGACCTTGCTGCACTGATCGTTGAGGCGGCGGCAAACCTGCAGCTTACATTCCAACCGCACGATATTCTGGTCGTGACGCAGAAGGTCGTCTCAAAAATGGAAGGCCGGGTGGTGGCCCTTGGCGACATCGTGCCATCACCGGCCTCTCTGACCTGGGGGGCGCATCTCGATAAGGACCCGCGTTTGGTTGAGCTGATCCTCGGGGAAGCCAAACGGATTGTCAGGATGGACCGTGGGCTCCTTCTCACTGAGACCAGACACGGCTTCATCTGCGCCAATGCCGGAGTCGACCGGTCAAATCTTCCGGACGACAAGTCTGCGTCGATGCTGCCGCTCGACCCGGACGGCTCGGCCGACGCGATTCGCAATCGAATCCGAGTTCTCTGCGGGACCGATGTGGCGATCCTGATCTCTGATACTTTTGGCCGTCCCTGGCGCGAGGGGTTGACCAATGTGGCCATCGGTGTCAGCGGCCTGATCCCGCTCCAGGATTATCGCGAAACAGCCGACGACTTCGACCGTCTGCTCAAGGCGACACGTACGGCCATTGCTGATGAGCTGGCAGGCGCGGCTGAGTTGGTTATGGGGAAGACCGAGCGGATTCCCGTCGTCCTGATTCGCGGCTATTCGTGCAGTAGGGGAGTTGGACGAGCCTCAATGCTGGTTCGCCCGTCTGAGCGGGATCTGTTCAGATAGAAGACGTTCCGTTCCTATTGGGGCGCAGGAGCGGTCTGGTCTTCCCGTGTGAGTTTTCGTAGTACGGACTCGGCCTGCTCCCGCGCCTTATGTGCCTCGTTTCTGACAGCCTCCTTCGCGCCCAATTCACCATACAAATGCTCTCGCGTCGAGTCAAAGCGTCGATCCACATTGGTGTTAAAGGTATTCACAATAAGGGCTTTAATGGTGGTGATCTCACGATCGGATTTGACCTCAATCGCCTTCGCGCCCGCGACCTTGGCCTGATACTGCGCCTTCTCCGCGAGCAGGCTGACTGCCTCCCCGGATGCCCTGGCGCTGAATATATGCGCGCTCTTGTCCTGTGTCGCAGACCGGACGAGTTTTGCCTCATCCTGGGCCTGTGCCAGATAGTCCAGGGCCAGCGCAAACTCATCCCGCGCATAGACCTCCGCCTCGAAGTCCCGCGCCTCTCGAATAGCCTTCTCTGCGTCATCCAGCGCCTTTACGAAGACCAGCTCTTCCGCAGCAGCCACGTTTGTCCTGAGCCATGTTACAGGTCCGCCCCAGACTGTCAAGAGAGCCAGTGGGACTATCACTGTGACGATCAGGCCTCGAATACGTTGCCTATCTGTTCTCATTGCGATGATCCTTTCGTGCGCCGGCCAAGATACCCGAAACGGTCTACAAAGGCCGTCGGCTCCAGGAGGCCGCTGCGGGCCAGTGTCTCGACCTGTTCTGGCGTCTCAAAGTCCTGAGGCTCCAGGCGGAGCATGTAGGCCCGGAGTGTCTGATACGACTCGGAGTGAATATCGACGTAGCGGACGCGAATCCTCCCTGTCCGCTGATCCAACATCTCTCGAAACGGCATCGGGACCATCTTCCCTCCCTGGATAGTTACCAGGGCATCCGTCTGACCGTCCAATAGGAAGCGGGTAGCCCAATAGCCGAGACTGCGACAATACTGAATGTCAAGCGCTCCGGGCGATGCACAGCGGAGTTCGTAGCCGATATCCTTGGCGACAATCGTGACGTCGATTTCCCGCGCGTGAAGGCTTTCAGTAACTCGGTCTTTCAATACCCGACCCAACACGAGCTCTGAGAGACGGACATTACCGTAGCCGTCGCGTTCAACCGATCCGAATTCCGCCGGATCAAGTTTGTCGGCCAACCCTTCGCTGAGAATGGCCACGCCGTGCCCCTTGCCTGAAGCGCGCCGCTTGATCACGGCGCCTTCCAGGATGTCAACCAGTGCCTGAAGGGGGATTGTTGATTCCGAAAACTCTTCTCCAATGACCGACAGTGTGGCGCCGGCGGCGCCTCCGATGCCCAGCGCCAGATGACCCGCGCGTCGTCCCATGACGGTGACGAAAAACCATCGATCTGTAGTCTCCGCGTCCCTCATCAGGTTCTCGACGATCTCCTTGCCGAGATTGCAGGCTGTCGTAAAGCCGAACGTCGGTACCTCGTGCGGGAGCGGAAGATCGTTGTCGATCGTTTTCGGCACATGGGCGAGGGTGATCCGACCCTTCATGGCTTCCGACAGCCGGTGCGCCGCAAAGGCGGTGTCGTCGCCCCCGATCGTCAACAGGCACGACACCTGTAGCGCATCGAGCGCTTCAACCACATGTCTGAGCGTCTCCGGGGATTTGGTCGGATTCGTTCGAGACGTTCGCAGGATGGAGCCGCCTTCGAAATGGATGCGGGATACCCCGTCGATTTCCAGCTCCATCACGTGGCAGGTGTCGCCTCGCGCCAGCCATTTGAACCCATCGTAGAAGCCGAGGACACGCACCCCGTGATTCCGCGCCTCGATCGTCGCAGCCGCAATGACGCCGTTAATGCCTGGCGCAGGGCCTCCCCCAACCAGCATGGCCAGCGTCTTCATGCGCTCCTCTTCGGATGAGAATCCTGCATTCGGCGGTCAGCGATCAGTCATGAGTGTCGTGTGAACGCGGAATGGAGCGGGAGACGGGACTCG
>PQAQ01000141.1 GCA_003105305.1 Candidatus Methylomirabilota bacterium | reverse complement strand
CGTCATGCAGGCCATGACGATCCGACCTTCCGCGTCCTCCTCATCCTGGAACTGTTTGACGCCACATTGGCGACAGGCGCCCACCGAACCCATTGCCGGGTGCCAACAGAAGTAGGGGAGATCGAAGCCGAGCGACAGGCAGGCATGCAGGAGATTGTTGCCGGCCTCTACATCGTACGGCTCCTTATCGATGTAGATGATGGCCATCGGCTATCTCCATGGACAACCTTTCTCGCGAATGTGCCGTTCGAAGTCCTCGCGGAAGTACTTCAATGCGCTCTGGAGCGGCTCCATAGCACCGGGCGCCAGCGGGCAGAAGGTGAAACCGGGACCGAGGAACCTCGTGTGGAACGCGAGGAGTTCGGGATCCTCCRTCCGCCCCCCGCCCTCCTCCATCGCCTGAAGGATCTTGGCCGTCCATGGAAGTCCTTCGCGACAGGGCGTGCACCAGCCGCACGATTCCTGCGCAAAGAAGGCCTCGATATTCTGCATGAAGCCGACCGGGCAGGTGTGGTCATCCAGGATGATCATGGTGCCGGTGCCCATCCGGCTCCCCACCTTCGACACCGAATCAAAATCCATCCTGACGTCCAGATGCGCCTCGACAAGAAAGTCGGTCGAGACGCCGCCTGGAAGGAGACCGCGAAAGCGGAAGCCCTCGCACATGCCCCCCGCATGCTCCTCGAGGAGTTCCCGGATCGTCGTCCCCATCGGCAACTCCCAGACGCCGGGTCGCCTGACCCTGCCGCTTACGCCATACAGCTTGGTCCCGCTGTCACGAGTGCGACTCAAGCCCCTGAACCACTCGACCCCGTTGTTGACGATGTGGGGAATGTTGCACAGCGTCTCGACATTATTCACAATGGTGGGCTTGCCCCAGAGACCCGAGTTTACCGGATGAGGCGGCTTATAGCGCGGCATGGCAATCTTCCCTTCGAGGGCGTTGAGCAGGCCTGTCTCTTCGCCGCACATATAGCGCCCGGCGCTGATATGCAGGTAGAGCTCCAGATGATAGCCGGAGCCAAGAATGTTCTGGCCCAGATAGCCGCCGCGGTACGCTTCAGCAATCGCCGTCCTCAGGAGCGCCGCCGCCTTCCTGTACTCCCACCGCAAAAAGATGTAGGCCACCTCAGCCTCTATCGCGTACGAACTCACGATCATCCCTTCGATGAGCTGATGCGGGTTTCCCTCGAGGAGGAGGCGATCCTTGAAGGTCCCAGGCTCCATCTCGTCGGCGTTGGCCACGAGATATTTGGGACGCGGGGCATCCGCGCCCATGGGCGCAAAGCCCCACTTCCGACCGGTAGGGAAGCCGGCGCCGCCCCGCCCGCGCAAGTTAGAATCCTTGACCAGTGCGGTCACTTCTTGCGGAGCCATACCGCCCAGGGCCTTGCGGACTGCCGCATATCCTCCGGCCCCCTCGTACCCTTTCAGATCGAGCGGCGGCTCACCGGACCTGATGTTCTTAGTCAGTGGTTGTTCGTTCTCCATCTCCCTTTCCCGGATAGCCCGCGCGGCCGTACTGTTCAAGGATCGTATCCAGCTTCTCGGAGCTCACGTCGCCATAGAGGTCCTCATCGACCATCAGCGCGGGCGCATGATCGCACGCGCCAAGGCACACATTCGGCAGCAACGTGAACCGGCCATCGGCGCTGGTCTCTCCGAATGCGATTCCAAGCCGTGCCGTCAGGTGTTCGCGAAGACGCCCGTATCCCATGATCCAGCACGAGATGCTGTTACAGAGCAGGATCACGTGCGTCCCGACCGGCTTTCGAAAGATCAGATTGTAAAACGTGGCGACGCCGTCGAGTTCGTCCGTCGTCATCTGCAGCAGTCGAGCCAGATCCTTGAGGCTCGCATCCGATACCCAGCCGAGATGCTGCTGCACAATCTGCAACGCCTCAATACACGCGCCCTGCCGCTGAGGGTAGTGCCGCGTCGCGGCCTCGATGGCCTGTTCAATCTCCCTCGAAAGCATCACGCCTTTTCCTTACATGCACCGCCACTTCTGCTTCACCGGTCCACGTCAGCCAGCACGTAATCGAGGCTTCCCAGGATCGCCAGCAGGTCTGGGATCATGAATCCGCGACTGATCATCGGGATCATCTGCAGATGCGGAAACGACGGCGTCCGGATGCGCACCCGGTAAGCAATCGTGCCGCCGTCACTGATCAGGTAGTAGCCGTTGTTGCCCTTGGTCGCCTCAATGCCCGCAAACGCCTCACCCGGCGGGATAACGGGCCCCCAGCTCACGCTGAGGAAGTGCGCGATGAGGGTTTCAATGTCGTGCATCGTGCGCTCTTTGATGGGCGGGGTCGCGAGGGGATGCGCCGACCTGTAGGGGCCCGAGGGCATGGCATTCAGGCATTGCTCGACGATGCGCAGGCTTTGCCGGATCTCCTCGACCCGGACGACCGCCCGGTCGTAGCAATCACCTCGCTTCGCCGTCGGAATCTCGAATTCGAACTGGTCATAACCGGAATAGGGTCGTTTCTTACGACAGTCCCACTCGAATCCACAGGCGCGCAAGCCGGGACCCGTGACGCCCCAGTCGATGGCCTCGTCGAGGGTATAGCTGCCCACGCCCTGGGTACGGGCCTTGAAGATGCGGTTCTCCATCACGAGGCTATCGTATTCGGCCAGCCGCCGCGGCATGTAGTTGATGAATTCCCGCACCAGTCTGTCCCAGCCCTTCGGAAGATCCTGCGCCACTCCCCCAATGCGGAACCAACTCGGGTGCATGCGGCCGCCGGTAATCGCCTCGACGATGTCGAAGATGCGCTCCCGATCGTTGAACATATAGAACACCGGCGAAAGCGCCCCCACATCCTGGGCAAAGGTGCCGTACCAGACCAGGTGACTGGCGATCCGAAACAGTTCCGCCATCATGATCCGGATGACCTTCACCCGATCGGGCACCTCGATTCCTGCCAACCGCTCGACGGCCAGGACATACGCGAGGTTATTCATGACGCCGCCAAGGTAATCCACCCGATCGGTATAGGGGATGAAGGTGTGCCATGACTGCCGCTCCCCCATCTTTTCCGCTCCCCGATGATGAAAGCCGATGTCGGG
>PQAQ01000140.1 GCA_003105305.1 Candidatus Methylomirabilota bacterium | reverse complement strand
CATTGCCGCCTGACCCATCGTGTCCCTTATAACCGGATCGCGCAGCAGTCTGGCACACTGCCGGACAATGTCGGAGACATCGCTCACCTGGATAGCGGCCTCCCGCCGGACAAAGTAGGCGCTCGCGTCGACGAAATTCTCCATGTGAGGACCGAACAGAACCGGACGACCATGCAGGGCCGGTTCGAGCAGATTCTGGCCGCCCCTGGGCACGAGACTGCCGCCGACAAAGGCGATGCTCCCCGCCGCGTACAGCGTCGACAATTCGCCGACAGTGTCTATGAGGATCACCTCCTTTGCGCCATTTCTTCCTTGGGGCAAGGCGCTGCGTCTCACTGCGGTGAAACCAAGGTCGGCAACCGCCGTTTCCACCTGGGCGATCCGCTCCGGATGACGCGGCGCCAGGATCAGCAAGAGGTCTGGAAACTCTTCGCGCAGGCGTTGAAACGCCTGGAGGATCACCTCCTCCTCGCCCGCATGAGTACTGCCGGCCACCACGACCTGTCGCTGGGCGTCGATCTGAAGCTCCCGACGCCACTGCTCGGCCAGCGCTGAGGTGTCGGCGTGGAGGACAGCGTCGAACTTGAGATTGCCGACCACGTGCACTCGCTCGGGATTCGCACCCAGCGCCAGCACCCGCGTCGCATCTGCGTCGGTTTGCATGCAAAAGAGGTCAATACACTGAAGGACCCGTCGGATGAACGGTCGGGCAAAGCGATAGCGCGAAAACGAGCGCTCCGATAACCGGCCATTGATGACGGCAACAGGGATCTTCGAATCCGCGCAGGCGCGAAGGAAATTCGGCCAGATTTCTGTCTCTGTGAGCAGGACGAGGCGGGGTTGGACTGTGCCCAGAGCCCGATGAACCGCCACCGGCAGATCAATCGGGAAGTAGACCACGGCCGCCGCCTGCGGCAACGAACGTTCGGCAACCTCCCGTCCGGTTGCGGTTACCGTGGAGATCACAAGCGGAAGCGTCGGCCATCGAGTCGTCCAGCTCTTCGCCAGGATCGACGCGGCGCCGACCTCTCCTACCGAGACCGCGTGGATCCAGACGGGCCGAACCGCCTGCGGCCTCATAAAGAGCGCTTGACGGTATCGACCCATGCGCTCCGACCATCCTTCCAGGCGGGAGGAACCTCGAAGCGCCTTCACAAGGATGGAGGGCGACCAGGCAACCAGGACGAGGATCAGCAGGATGGAGTAGGCAACATACATCCCGACCTACCGTCGTCACGAACCTGCTGTAAAGTACAGATCGGCCTTCCTCGTGAGCAGATCCAGGCGTGCTTCAAGGACTTTCTGGCGCTCTGCGACTTCCTCGCTCGTCGCCGTCCTGGGTACATAGATCGGTTCTCCCCAGATGTAGATTGCGCGGGAAAAGGGAACCGGCACCAGGAAGGCGTCCCAACTCTTGAGGAGTCGGCGCCGCGATGCGCTGAAACTGACCGGCACGATAGGGGCCCCGGTCAGCCTCGCCATCTCGATAACCCCGGACTTGACCTTTGCTCGTGGTCCCCTCGGCCCATCCGGGGTGATCACCAGGTTCAGCCTGCCTCTGAAAGCGCGGATCATCTGTTTCACGGCGCGCATCCCGCCCCGTGTTGCCGAGCCTCGTACGACGTCGAATCCGAACACTGTTGCGATTCGGCTGATGTATTCTCCATCTCGATGCTGACTGATGAGGATGGCGCCTGGTTGGCCAGGATAGACAAACGGCATCATCAGAAGCCGGCCATGCCAGAAGGCCACGATAATCTGCTCCCCGCGCGCCCAGCAGCGTTCGGGATACTCGCGGTCCACATGGGTCACTCGCAGTGAACCAAACAGGCACCGCAACACGCTCGCAGCCACCCATGGGACTATCCGCACGACACGGGGGTCTTCCCTGAGCGCACCGACCGCCCGGGATAAGGCCGACGTCTCCATTACCCGCTCTGGGCCACCATCTCTTCCGACCTGCCCGATTGCAGGCACTCAAGAATCGCGTCTGCCGCTCGGCTCAAGGCTCCTGGCGGCCCCAGCTGATCACGAACCTGCTGCAGCTCCTGCCGCATTCGACAGCGTTGTTCCGCTGACAGGAGCAGTCGACGCGCTTCTTCGGCGACCCGCTCCGGCGTCGCCTGAAATTGGATCAGTTCGGGAACAACCCGTCTTCCCGCCACCAGATTCACCATCCCGATGTACGGAACCTTGATCAACAGGCGGCCAAACAGCCATGAGAGCAATGCCAGACGATACACGATTACCATGGGGGTCCCGATGATGGCGGCCTCGAGGGTTGCGGTTCCCGACGCCACAAGAATCAGATCGGAAGCCGCCACGACCTCGTCAGTTCGCCCCTGTACGACCGTGGCCGCGACCGCCTCTTGATTTACATAGGATCCGATGAGGTCGAGGGGCAGTCCCTCGGCTGCGGCGATTATGACGCGAAGATCCGACCGCTCCTCCAGCAGTTGCTTGGCCGATCTGAGTAAGACGGGCAGATGCCGCGTGATTTCACCCGTACGGCTGCCCGGAAGAAGCCCCAGTACCGGAGCCGTCCCATCCAGCCTCAGACGGTGGCGCGCCTCATCCGTCGATGGCGCGCAGGCCGATCGATCCATGAGCGGGTGTCCGACATACAACGCCTCAATCCCCCGGTCTCTGTAGAAACCTTCCTCGAAGGGAAAGATCACCAGAAGCCGTCGAACATACCTGCCAATCGCCCGTATCCGGCCGGCACGCCACGCCCACACCTGTGGACTGATAAAGTACACTACCGGAATGCCCAGCCGGAATGCCCGGCGAGCGAGCCTCAGGTTGAAGTCCGGAAAATCCACAAGGACCACCAGATCTGGGCGTTGATCGCGCAGGCAGCGGATCATGGTTCGGTACGCCCGCCAGATGGCAGGGAGTCTGGCAGCGACCTCAATAAGGCCTACGACAGCCAGATCGCTGGCATGCGCATGGAGCCGGACGCCCGCCCGGCGCATCCTTTCTCCCCCGATTCCCTCTATGGTCAGGTCCGGGACGCGCCGTCGCAGTTCGGCCACCACACCGGCGGCATGAAGATCCCCTGAGGTCTCTCCTGCAACAATCAGGATCCGCCAATCCCGCATCTGGCCTACAACCGCTCCACGATCTGAGAGGCGACCTTGAGGGCATCCCGTCCTTCCTCTCCCGATACCAGAGGTCTTTTTCTGGTCCGCACACACTCGATAAAACTTTCCAGTTCGACGCGAAGCGGCTCTGCCTTCTCAATGGAGATCTCTTCTTTCACGATCGCCGAGGTCGATCCAACGGCCGCATCTTCCGTCCCGGGGATACGGTGATACACTGTCATCTCTTGCTGCGTATAATCAAGGGAGATAACGGTATCGCGTTGAAAGATCCGTATCCGCCGCACTCGTTCGACACTCACCCGGCTTGCGGTCAGGTTGGCGACACACCCCGATTCAAACTCGAGTCGGGCATTCGCTATATCCGCCTGATCTGAAACCACCGGAACACCGACAGCCGTTACCGCAACAACAGGCGACTTGACCAGGTTCAGCACAATATCGATATCATGGATCATCAGATCGAGGACGACATCAACGTCGGTATTGCGGTGAGCGAACGGCCCGAGACGGTGGCATTCAATGAAACCCGGCCTGCTCACAAACGCCTCAAGCGCCTTCACTGCGCCGTTGAATCGTTCGATGTGGCCGACCTGAAAGATTCGATCGTCACGCCTGGCGATCTCAACCAGTTCGTCGGCCTGAGCGGGGAGCTTCGCAATCGGTTTCTCCACCAGCACGTCCACCCCACGCTCCAGGAACTCCTTGGCAATCGGGTAGTGCAGCAAGGTCGGAACCGCGACGCTGACGGCATCCACCCTTTCCAGCAGCTCGCGATAATCGCGGCACAGTCGAATCCGACGCCCCGCCCCACATTCCCGCAGACGATGCTCGTCAATATCGACGACTCCGATCAATTCAACGCCGGGCAGCTCTGAGTAGATTCTGGCATGGTGATGTCCCACATATCCCACACCCACAACGCCCACTCGAATCGGTTGTCCGTTATTTCCGTTCTTCATGCGTGATTGACCTCACCATAACGCATCGGCAGGGAAACACTCGGCGATCAGCAGTCAGCTTTAACCGATAACCGACGGCCGATCGCCGTCCTGCCGCTAATCTGAAACAATCGCCAGGCCAAGCTGATCAGCCTTCGCCACGACGTTCGCTCGTTCAAGCATTAACGTCTGATCAGCATCCAGCGCCAGCGCCGTTGCGCCCGCATCCTCAAGAGCCGCCATAGTGTCCGGTCCGATAACCGGAAGATCAAAGCGCATATCCTGATCCGGGCGTCCCACCTTGACGACCACGACCCCTCTATTGCCGAGCGCGCCGCCTCGTCGAATGGCGGCATCAGTTCCCTCTATCGCCTCTACGGCCAGGACCGTTCGGCGTTTCACCACGACCGTTTGGCCGATTCGCAACTGCGCCATCGACCGCGCAATTCCCCTTCCAAACTCGATATCGCGCTGCTCTTCCGATGTGGGCGTTCGAGCCGTCAATACGCCCTTTCGTAATACAATCGAAGAGAGAAACCGTCTGCAATCGTGCAGCATGATCCCCTCCCGCGCCAGCAGATCGCCCACGCTCAAGAGGATCGTGTCGCCGCGGCGGTCTTTCAGTTTCAGATAGAACCACAGGCCGGCCAGATCGAGCTTCGCGCGCGAAAACAGCAGATTGAGCGGAACATGTCCAAGCATGACGGCATCCGTCACCTGTTCCCGCTTGAGCGCTGAAATCAGTCTCCCCAGTTGCCCGGCTCCCACCCAACAGATCGCATCGACTTCATTCGCCAGATCGGCGGACGCCGCCTCTTCGACGGCTACCGCCACAACCCTTAGACCCTGCGTGCGTGCATCCCGGGCTGCGACGATCGGAAGCGGACCCCCGCCGGCTATAATTCCCAGGCTTTCCATAATAGCTCTATCCGAAACTTGAACGCCTCAGTCCGGACCACCGTAGCTCGTAAAGAAACAGAAATGAGGTATGACAGACGGACTGGACACCCCGAACCCGGCGTTCGGCACGTCGTTTAATGCGCGCCCCTCAGCGCGCAATTCCTCTGGCTGATAACTTGATGAAGTGCATCAAGTCATCAATCTCCGGGCAAGAGGTCACCTCCAATGCGATCCGATCCAGGGCCTGGGACGTATTCAGGTGGGACAGGAAGAGCAACCGATAGGCTTGCTTGAGTCGCAGGATCGCCTCCTCAGACACACCATGGCGACGCAGGCCCACCGTATTCAACCCGTAGCATTTGGCTCGATTACCCTGCGCCTTGACGAAGGGCGGGATATCCTGCAATACCGCCGAGCAGGCGCCGACCATGGCGTATTGGCCGATGCGAACAAACTGATGGATCCCCGTCTGCCCGCCAATCACCGCCCGCGTTTCTACCTCAACATGACCGGCCAGTCCGGCCTGACTGGCCACGACGACGTCGTCGTGCAACAGACAATCGTGCGCGATGTGGGCATAGGCCATAATGTAGTTTCGACATCCCAGCACCGTTGCGCCTCTACCCTTCACCGAGCCACGATGGACCGATGCGAATTCCCGGATCACCGTCTCATCTCCGATGGCCAGCTTCGTTCCCTCACCCCTATCCTGGACAATCTGCGGCGCAGCGCCGAGGACGACGTGAGAGAATATCTGGCACCGCGCTCCAATCTCAGTCATCCCTTCGATGAGAACGTGCGAACCGATGACGGTCCCGGACTTCACCACAACGTCAGGACCAATGACTGAAAAGGCACCGACGCTACAGTCCTGCGCTAACTTCGCCTCCGACGCAACAACCGCCGAAGGATGGATGTGGGTCATTTGTCTCCCGTTGAAACAGGAACGCCTGGAGGGAGGTTCGGCGCTTCCCGGTCAACAACCATGCACGACAACTCAGCCTCCGCTGTCAACTTATCCTCCACAAAAGCCTTGGCGTCCATTCGACAGTTGCGGCTTCTGAGTTGGAGCAGCTCGATCTCGAATCGTATCTGATCCCCAGGCAGCACGGGCCTGCGAAACTTGGCGCGGTTGATACCGGTAAAATATACGAGCTTTTTTTCGCCGCTGACGTTCAGTGTCCGCATCAGCAGGACGCCGCCGACCTGCGCCATCGCCTCGATGACCAGCACTCCAGGCATGATCGGCTGCCCCGGAAAGTGACCCTGAAAGAACGGCTCGTTGATGGTCACGTTCTTCAGCCCCACGACCCTCTTTCCAGGCTCGATCTCGAGGATCTTATCCACAAGAAGGAACGGATACCGGTGCGGAAGCATCTCCTGAATCTGTCGGATATCGATCAACGAACCCCCCTCTCGGCCGTCGACGGAGACGTCTGCGTCCGCGGTTCTCCTGTCCCACTGGCGCGCTCCAGCGATACCAGACGCGCCTCGATGCGCTTGAGCGTATTCAGGATCTGGGGAAGCCGACGCGCTGCGGCAACGTTGCGCTTGAATGTGAGATGCGGCACGGCGGGCGAACCGAGCACCACGCTTTCAGGCGGCAGACTCTTCGCAACTCCAGCCTGCGCTCCCACAGTGGCATCGTCGCCGATTTCGACATGATCGACGATCCCGACCTGACCGGCCAGCGTCACGCGATCTCCGATCGTTGTGCTGCCGGAGATGCCGCTCAGGGCCGCAATCACCGTATCGGCCCCTACGACGACATTGTGGGCGATCTGGACAAGATTATCGATCTTGGTTCCGCGCTTGATCCGCGTCACCCCCAGTGTCGCTCGATCAATCGTCACGTTGGCGCCGATCTCTACATCGTCTTCAAGAATCACCCGCCCCACCTGCGGGATCTTGATGCGAGTACCCCGTTCGCCCCTGACATATCCGAAGCCATCGCTCCCAATCACGGTCCCGCTGTGAATAATCACCCGATCGCCGATCTCTACACCCTCCCGGATCATGACCTGCGGGTAGAGCCGGCAGTCGGCGCCGATGCGAGACTCCTTTCCGATGTAAACCTGCGCGCCCACGATACTCCTCCGGCCAATGCTGACCCCTGCCTCGACCACGGAAAGCGGTCCGATCGCCACATCCTCTTCCAGGCGCACGCCATCCTGTATGACGCAGGACGGATGGACGCCGAGCGTTGGCCGGTCTGGGGTATACAAGAGACGGAGGGCCTGGACAAAAGTCAGGTACGGATCGTTCGTCAGCAGCGTCGGTTTGGAGCAGGGCGGGCTGCCTTCACGTACAATCACGGCAGATGCGTGGCCCTTCTTCAGCGTCGGCGCGTCGACGGCGCTTGCCATAAAGGCCAAGTCGCCCTCGCCGGCCTCGTGCAGCGGCGCAAGGCGATAAATCTCGATGTTACCGTTACCAACCAGCCGGCATCCCAGCTTTTCAGCCAGCTCACTCAGGCGCATCGCAACAACTATTTTTTGGTTTGGCGGGAATTATAGCGGTCGAGTATCTCTTTGGTCAGATCGGCCGCCTCGTTTCCATAGATCACACCGCTCTGCCCCTTCTCGACAATAAGGGTGTATCCCTTCTCTTTACCATAGTCCCGAATCAAGGTCGTGAGATCCCTGAGCAGATCGTTCACCATCTCGCCTTCCCGTTTGGCCAGGTCACGGTTGACATCCTCGGTTATTCGCTTGAGATCACGCAACTTGCGTTTAATCTCTTCCTCTCTGTCCTTTTTCGCAGCCTCACTCAGGGCGGATGCCTGTTTTTGGAGATCCGCGTCCATCTGCTTGATTTCAGCCTCTTTCGCGCTGATCTCTTTTTGTTTCTCGGCGGCCTCCTTCTTTACGATATCCATCGCGTCCTGTCCCTTTTTCGACTGCGAGATGACCGCCTGAAGGTCGACAAATCCGAGTCGTACTGAAGACTCCGCCGCCCAACTCGCGGACGCCGTGAAGACCGCCATCGTAATCCCCCAGAATATCCATCTCCGCCACCCGCATATCACACGCATCATCCGTCGTGTCCTCCCGATGCTAAAACGTCGATCCCATGGTCAGGTGCACAGCGCTGTTCGCCTCCCCAGGCCGCTTGTCCAGATTAAGACCCCATTCTATCCGCACCAGACCAAAAGGCGTCGCCACGCGAACGCCGCCTCCGGCGGTCGGCCGCAGGTCGGTCAGCGAAAGGCTTTCTCCTCCTCTGAAGGCGTTGCCCGCATCGAAAAAGACCAGCCCCTTCAGACCCAGCGGCTCGTAGACGGGAAACATCACCTCATTATTAAAGTAGAGGGCCTTGTTGCCGCCGATCCGCTCCTGGTGCGTCATGCCGCTGGCGTCCGTCACGGCCTCGGTGGGGCTCAGATGGAAGGTCTTGAACCCTCGAACCGTATCGGTGCCGCCAAGATAGATCCGCTCCTGAACCGGCAGGCGCTTTCCGCCGTAGGAGTTCGCCACAATCAGGTTGCCGCGGATGTGCCCGACCAGCTTCCAGACCAGCGGCTGATAGTACCCCAGATCGACGCTGATGCGATGAAACTTATTGCTTCCGCCCAAGTAGGTTCCGGCGAGCTGATACGTCGTCGCCCCGATGAAGCCGGTGGTCGGATCGAAACGGTTATCCGTAAGGTCCATCTTGAGGCC
>PQAQ01000139.1 GCA_003105305.1 Candidatus Methylomirabilota bacterium | reverse complement strand
CTCGGCGATATGGATTTTAAGGTTGCCGGTACCCGGAAAGGGGTCACCGCGCTGCAGCTGGATATCAAGACGCAGGGGATTGCGCCGAGCCTTATGCCGAAGGCGCTGGATCAGGCCAGGCGCGCTCGTCTGCATATCCTGGATCAGATGGATGCGGCCATTGCCGAGCCCCGGTCGAATATCTCGGTGTATGCGCCGCGCATTATCACTCTGATGATCCCGGTGGACAAGATCCGCGACGTCATCGGGCCTGGCGGCAAGGTGATTCGCGGGATTGTGGCCGATTCCGGGGCAAAGATCGATGTGTCGGACGACGGACGGGTCGAGATCGCCTCGGTCGATGGAGAGGCCGCACAGAAGGCGTTGTCGATTATCAGCAAGATCGTCGAGGTTCCGGAGGTCGGCAAGGTCTATCAGGGGAAGGTAGTCAAGATTATGGACTTCGGGGCCTTCGTGCAGATCCTGCCCGGTACCGACGGTCTGCTCCACATCTCGCAAATTGCCGAACACCGGGTCAAACGTGTCGAGGATGTCCTGGCGGAAGGGGACGAGGTCACGGTAAAGGTGATCGACGTCGATAAGAACGGGAAGATCCGGTTGAGCCGGAAAGAGGTGTTGCAATCGGAGGCGCAGGTCAAGGCGGAATAGAGGTCATCTGACGTTCATGGGCCGTCTTCCCTATAATCGCCAGGTGTTGCCCAACGGGATGGTCGTGCTCACCGAGCGGATGCCCGCTGTCAAGTCGGCGGCTATCGGCGTCTGGGTGCGGGTCGGATCGCGGGATGAGGCGGCAGAGGTGGCCGGTATCTCGCACTTTATTGAGCACATGCTGTTCAAAGGGACCCGTCGGCGAAGCGCGCAGGACATCGCGATGGCGATTGACGCCGTCGGCGGAACGCTCGACGCCTTCACGAGCCGCGAGACTACCTGTTTCTATGGTAAGGTTCTGGGCGAACATCTGCCGCTCGCTATCGATATCCTCGCGGATACCTTCCTCCATTCCAACCTGCAATCCAACGATATTGAACGAGAGCGAGACGTCGTACTTCAGGAGATCAAGATGGTAGAGGATACTCCAGATGACCTGATTCACGACCTCTTTGCGGAAGCGATCTGGAGCGATCATCCGGTAGCGAGACCGATCCTTGGGCGGAAGGAGACGGTGCGCGCCTTTACGCAAGACGATGTTCGCGGCCACATGGATCGCTTCTACCGGCCGGATCGGACCGTCGTGGCGGCGGCGGGCGATTTGGACCATGAGCGCCTGGTCGATCTGGTTGCGCAGGCATTTAACGGGTATGAAGGTCGATCCGTGTCCACCGACCTTCCGCCGCCAAACTGCACGGCGACGGTCAGGGTGGAGGAGCGCGATACGGCCCAGCTTCACCTGTGCCTCGGCATGGATGGTCTGCCGCATGGTCACCGGGATCGCTACGCCCTCTACCTGCTGAATGCCATGCTGGGCGGCAGTATGAGTTCCCGACTCTTTCAGGAGGTTCGTGAAAAACGGGGCCTGGTCTACTCGATCTATTCCTATCAGGCCTCCTATCGTGATTGCGGCCTGCTGGTGGTGTACGCCGGGACGAATCCGGACTCTTCAGGCCAGGTCATAGACCTGATTCGGGCTGAATGCGCGCGTCTGCGAAATCAGCCAATCGACCCGGGTGACCTCCAGCGGGCAAAGGATCAGCTCAAGGGAAGTCTGCTCCTGGGTCTTGAGGGGACCAGTAGTCGGATGACGCGCTTGGCGAAGACCGAGATCTATTTCGAGGGCGCCTATAGCCTGGACGACATCATCGCCGGGATCGATTCGGTGTCCATCGAACAATTCGAATCGTTAGCGAGACGGACCTTGCGCGACGAGGCGTTTGCCATTACCACCATCGGCCCTGTCGCCCAGGCGGCTCTCCTTTCGTAAGAACTCACCCTAATGATTCCCCGTTACGCGCTTCCCCGAATGGTATCCGTATGGGAGCCGAAGAGCCGCTACGCCGCCTGGCTGCGGATCGAGCTGTTGGCGAGCGAGGCCTGGGCGGACCTCGGCGTCGTTCCGCGCGAGGCATTGGCCGTCATTCAGGAGCGGGCCGGCTTTGACATCGACCGCATCCAGGAGATCGAACGGGAAGTTCGCCATGACGTTATAGCCTTTGTCTCGGCGGTGGCGGAGCGGGTCGGCCCGGAGGCGCGCTACCTGCACTTCGGATTGACGTCCTATGATGTCGTGGATACGGCCCTGGCAGTGCTGCTTCAGCAAGCATCCGCCATTCTCCTGGAAGACCTAGAGGCGCTCTCTCGGACGCTTGCTGATCTGGCCAGGCGTCATAAACGTACCATGATGATCGGGCGGACACATGGGATCCACGCTGAACCGACCACCTTTGGTCTGAAGCTGGCGCTCTGGTACTGTGAAACGGAACGCAATATCGATCGCCTCCGTCGGTCCATGGAGAGTGTGGCCTATGGGAAGCTCTCCGGCGCCGTCGGGACCTTCGCCCACCTGCCGCTCTTTGTGGAGCAGTTTGTGTGCGCTCGGCTCGGGTTGAAGTCGGCGCCGATTTCCAGCCAGATTCTCTCCAGGGATAGACACGCCGAATTTCTGCAGACGCTTGCGTTAATCGGGACCTCGCTTGACAAGTTCGCCACCGAGATCCGGCACCTGCAACGGACCGAGGTGCGTGAGGTGGAGGAGCCGTTTGTCGAGGGCCAGAAGGGCTCATCGGCGATGCCGCATAAGCGGAACCCTGTGGTGTGTGAGCAGATCTCCGGATTGGCTAGACTGCTAAGAAGTTACGCTCAGGCCGGTCTGGAGAACGTCCCGCTGTGGCATGAGCGTGACATCAGTCACTCGTCGGTCGAACGGGTCATCCTGCCCGATGCGACCATCCTGCTTGACTACCTGTTGGTCAGGTTCCGGGAGGTGCTGGAGGGTCTGCGGGTTTACCCGGATCGGATGCGGCGCAACCTGGAGTTGACGGGAGGATTGGTCTTTTCGGAGGCAGTCTTGCTGGCGCTGATCGGGAAAGGGCTCACCCGGGAAGCGGGCTATCGGCTGGTGCAGCGGCACGCCATGCAGGCGTGGGAGTCTGGTGAGCCCTTCAAGCCGCTCCTGCTGGACGATCCCGAGATCTGCCGACACCTCTCACCGGATGAGGTTGAAAGCTGCTTTGACGTGGGCTATCATCTGCGGCATCTGGATGAGATCTTTGCTCGCGTAGGGCTGTGACATGCTGATCGCCAAGATTTATGTGACCCTGAAACCTGGTGTCCTTGACGCTCAGGGGGATACCGTAAAATCGGCTCTTGAGACGCTGGGGTTCGAGGGGCTGGCGGACGTTCGAGTCGGAAAGTTCATGGTGCTGACGCTGAACAGTCGGACGAAGGAACAGGCGACGGCGCACGTCGAGGAGATGTGCAGGCGGCTGCTCGCCAACCCGGTGATTGAAGACTACCGCTTCGAGATTGAGGGGGCGGAAGGATGAAGTTCGGCATTGTGGTCTTTCCCGGCTCCTGGAGTCATCAGGATTTCCATCATGTCATCGTGAACGTCCTGAAGGAGGACGC
>PQAQ01000138.1 GCA_003105305.1 Candidatus Methylomirabilota bacterium | reverse complement strand
TGGAAGCGCAGCCGGTTTCTGGCGGAGACGTTGGCGCTGCCGAAAGAAGAGGACGAGCGTCTCTGGCAAACGACGCCCGAGGCGGCCATCGGTCGAAGCGCACCGCCGCCCGGGATCGACATCGATCCTATCAACCACGCCGAGACGCCGCTCAACCTCTCCCACTATCAGATCGACGACTACCTGACCTGTCCGTTGAAATACAAATACGTCCATCTCCTTCGGGTCCCGGTGCTCAGGGAGCATACGATTGTCTATGGCACCGCACTGCATCGGGCCGTTCAGGCGTATAATAATCGGCAACTGCGGGGCCAGACCATGGCGCTTGACGATCTGATTGCAATCTTCGAAGCCCACTGGGTCAACGAGGGATTCATCTCCAGAGAGCATGAAGAGCGGCGGCTGCAGGAGGGCCGGGATGCGCTTACCCGGTTTCATGCGTTCGCCGGGACGAGGCAGCCGCCGACAGCGGTCGAGAAACGGTTCCGGTTCGAGGTGGACGGCAATATCGTCACCGGTTTTCTGGATCGGGTGGATGAGCGCGAGGGGGAGACGGTCATCATCGACTATAAGTCGTCCTCGATCAGGGATCAGAAGGCGGCAGACAAAGAGGCCCGCGAGAGCGAACAGCTCGCGCTGTATGCGCTGGCCCACCGCGAGTCGGCAGGCCGGACACCGGATCGTGTGGAGCTACACTTCCTGACCCCAGGCGGCATCGTCGTCGGGCAGGCGGTAAAAAAAGACAAGGACCTCCAGAAGGCGGCCGAGCGGGTTCGTGAGGCCGCAACAGGGATTCGGACCGGGCTCTTTCAGGCAACGCCAAGTCAATGGGACTGCAGCTTCTGCGCCTTCAGGACTATCTGCCCCGCCACCGTCTGGGCCGGGGAGCGTGAGGGATGAAGATCGGCATCGATCTCGACGACGTTCTGGCCGATTCGCTGCCGCATTACCTGCGGGCGTTCAATGCCCGCTTCGGTTTCGAGATCGGGCTTGCGGAGGCGGCCTGGCGGATCGCCGACCGGTTTCCCCAGATCCCCCGCCAGGAGGCCGACGACTTTTTCTCCGAGTTGATCGCAGCAGGTTTTTTCTCGTCCCGTTTGCTCCTCCCGCACGCCAAAGAGGCCGTGGAAACGTTGGCCGATGCCGGCCATGACCTCTATATCATCACCGGACGCACCCCGCGGGACGAGCAGATTACGATGGATTGGCTGACGCGCGTCGACATGCGATCGCGCTTTGCGGCAGTCGTCCACAGGACGCGCGACCCGGTGGAGCGCCACAAGGCGGATGTCGCGTCAGGATTGGACCTTGATCTCTTCATTGAGGACGAGCTGCCTGTCGCGCTCGCCGTCGCGGAGACCGCCGTCCGGGTTCTGCTGTTCGACCGTCCCTGGAATCAGGGTCTACTTCCCGATACCGTGCGTCGCATTGGATCATGGCCCGAGGCGCTGACCCAGATAGCGGTTAGGAACGGCCATGGCGAATATCGGTAGCCCTGCCTATTTCTTGCCTCTCATGCACCGGTGTGATAGCGTAAAATAATGGCGTGATGGGTCGTGTCCCACGCCAACACTCTCCACACCCGCGGGTACCGGAGGGATGCCGACGAGCGCGAGAGCGCAGGCGGCATCGGAGGCGCGCACCTTATGCGAGCAGAGGACGCTATGAGTGACGATACAAGCGATTCGCCGAAGACGATCGGTCCGATTCTACAGGCCGCCAGAATGGCAAAGGGTCTCACGATCGAAGAGGCCGCTGCCGCCAGCAAGGTGCCGCTCTCTTACGCCCGGCTGATGGAGCAAGAGCAGTTCCACCTGGTTCCTGATCCGTTGTACCTCATCCGGTTTCTGACTGAATATGCCGCGTTTCTTGGCCTTGACTCGAAACAACTCTTAGTACAGCTAAGGGAACAGATGAATTCGATCAGGCTGAGCGAACCCTCGCCTTCGATGCCCTCCATAGGCTCCAGGATCGATCTCCGCCGCCTGCTGATCTACCTGCTGCCGGCGGCGGCCGTCATTCCCCTGATCTTCATCGGGCTCTCCCTTTTCTCCGGCCCATCGCCGACACCTCCGCCGGTTCCGCAATCAGAAGCGCCGGCGCCGCAGGGGGCGGTCGCGCCGATCCTTGAGACTCCAACCGCTGCCCCATCCGGTCTCCAAGCGACTGCGCCCGGCCCAGGGCCGGCTACCGGATCGACACCAATCCAGCCACCGGTTACGGCTCCTCACGTTCAGGAGCCGCAAGGTCAGCCTTCGCGGTACACGCTGCGAGCTGAGGCGAAGGATACCACCTGGCTTTCGGTGTCGGCGGATGGCGCGCCCTGGAAGGGGACCCTGATGCAGCCCGGCGAGACTGCGCAGTGGTCAGCGAACAGTAGATTTATCGTGACCATCGGCAATATCAGGGGAGCGGTTCTCTCGCTGAACGGAAAGCCGGTTGCGCTCAAGGCGGAGTCGGGTGTGGTGGTTCGAAATCTTATCTTGCCGACAGAAGGCGGGCCGCCTCCCGCAGGACAGTAAAATGGAGATTGGAGCGCCTACGGGCGCCGTCCACGATCACAAAGATCTCGTCGGCCGGCGCCTGCAGATCGGTATCGTTCTGAACCTTTTGTTTGCCATGGCTGAGCTGGTGGCCGGTCTGACCGCGGGGAGTCTTTCCCTCATCGGCGATGCGTGGCACAACTTCAGTGACGTGATCGGACTGGCTATCTCATGGATTGCGCTTCGGCAAGTAGAGCGGCCCGCCAATGAGCGAAAGACGTTCGGCTATCACCGGGCCAGCATCCTGGCTGCTCTCGCCAACGGGGTCGCACTCATAGGGGTGACCCTGTGGCTGTTTTATGAGGCCATTCATCGACTGCGATCGCCGGTTGAACCGGAGGCGCCCGTCATGATGGCGGTGGCCGGGATCGGATTTGTGATCAATGTCGGGGTTGCCCTATCGCTTCGGCGAGGCGCCGGAGATCTCAACATCCGCAGCGCCTTTCTGCACCTGCTGAGCGACGGGGTCGTGTCGTTAGGCGTTGTGGCGGCTGGGGCGATCATCCAGTTAAGCGGTTGGGGCATGATCGATCCGTTGCTGAGTTGCGTCATCGGCCTGTTGGTGCTGGTCGGTTGTTGGGACCTCGTGGCAGAGACCGTGAATGTGTTGATGGAGGGGGTCCCGCGCGGAATTCAGTTGGATCGTCTGCTGCGGGCCGTGCGCAGCTTCCCG
>PQAQ01000137.1 GCA_003105305.1 Candidatus Methylomirabilota bacterium | reverse complement strand
CGCCCTCAAGTCAGTAGCAACGATATTCTATTGTCAAAGAGCAGTTGTAAAAACCCGGCCTGCTCGCCGGGTCCATCTTCACACTTAATATATAGCATCACGCGCTCAGCGTCAATGCCAAATATTGAGTAACGGAACCCATAAACTACAGTAGGGGGACAGGGCTGTCAAGTGTTTTTTGGGGTTGAGCGCTCTTTTTTCACTCTCCGGAAAAATCGCTTGCCCACCTTCAGNNACGGAACCCATAAACTACAGTAGGGGGACAGGGCTGTCAAGTGTTTTTTGGGGTTGAGCGCTCTTTTTTCACTCTCCGGAAAAATCGCTTGCCCACCTTCAGAAGGTATTCGCGATCCATCGACACCTTCGCATATTCGTCCCGGACGACTGCTCCATCGAGACTCACGCCGCCCTGGCGGATCAATCGCCTGGCCTCCGAAAGACTCTTCGTCCCCCCCGACTCCTTAATTAGCCAGACGATATCAACCGTATCGCCCCCGCCTTCCACCATGAATAAACCGATCTCGTCAGGCAGCCTTTTTTCCCGGAAGATCCGATCGAACTCAGCCGCTGCCTCTTCGGCCGCCGCCGCTCCACGGTAGAGCGTCACCAGCTTTCTGGCCAGCTCGGCCTTTGCGGTCCGGGGATGCGCGGCGCCACACCTCAGCCCCTCATCCAGCGCCTCGACCGTCTCCGGCGCCATCCCGGCCACCAGCTCGGCATACTTCACAATCAGCTTATCCGGGATCGACATCGCCTTCCCGTATACCTCCCTGGCCGGCTCATCGATCCCGATATAGTTGCCGAGGCTNNGATCCCGATGTAGTTCCCCAGGCTCTTGCTCATCTTCTGCACGCCGTCGAGCCCTTCCAGGATCGGCAGCGTCATGATGACCTGCGGCTCCTGCCCATAGGCCCGCTGCAGCTCCCGCCCTACCAGGAGATTGAACTTCTGATCCGTGCCGCCCAATTCGACGTCAGCCTTGAGGACGACAGAATCGTACCCTTGCGCCAGCGGGTAGAGGAACTCATGCACGCCGATCGGCCGGCCCTCCCGGTATCGCTTTTCAAAATCGTCCCGCTCCAGCAGCCGGGCGACCGTATACTGCGCCGCCAGGCGGATCACGTCGGCGAAGTTCATCCGGCTGAGCCACTCACTGTTGAAGCGGATCTCGGTCCGGCTTTCATCAAGGATTCGGAAGATCTGCCGCTTATAGGTCTCCGCGTTGGCCTGGACCTCTCCGGCGGTCAACGGCTTTCGGGTCTCTGATCGGCCCGTGGGGTCGCCGATCATCCCGGTAAAATCACCGATGAGGAAGATCACCTGATGGCCCAGATCCTGGAACTGTCGCAGCTTTCTCAGAACAACGGTATGTCCAAGGTGCAGGTCCGGCGCTGAGGGATCGGCGCCGAGCTTGACGCGGAGCGGGACGCCGGTCCGCAGCGAGCGCTCGAGTTTCGCCAGCAGCTCCGCCTCGGCAATAATTTCCACCGTGCCGCGCCTGAGGGCACAAAGTTGCTCATACGCTTGCGCGTTTACTTCAGTCATCTGGGGCCGCTCCGTCTTACGTCAATGGCTGCCTTTCTAGCATAGTCACGCTCTTCTCGCAACTCTAAAGCCGTCTATCTCGTATCCTATCGATATTGACAGGCCGGCGAGAGCGACCGCGACTTGTGAGGGTTCAAACCCTCTGTTATAGTGGTGTTTATTATGGTCGCAATACCAAGCGGTGCGCTGCACAGCCGTCCGAGTCAAGGCCAGGGGAAATAATCGATGGGGCAACGATCCCGAGTCCGCGTTGCTGTCATCTGGTCCATCTCGCTGTTGGCGGCCATCTTCTCTGGCGTCCTCGGGGGTCTGATGGTCACCTACCTCCGGGACCTCCCGACACTGGACGCGCTCCAGGAGTATCAGCCCGGTCTTGTCACCACGCTCTATTCCGATCACGATGAACCGTTCGCCACCCTCTTTGAGCAGAAACGGTTCTGGGTCCCGCTGGACAAGATCCCTCGTCATCTAATCAATGGGGTCATCGCGGTCGAGGACGCCCAGTTCTATCAACATCACGGGATCAATTTCCGGGGTATTGCCCGAGCGATGCTGGTCAATCTTCGAGCACTGCGACCCGCCGAAGGGGGGAGCTCCATTACGCAACAGTTGGCGAAGCTTTTGCTGCTGACCCCGGAAAAACATCTGTCCAGAAAGATCAAGGAGGCGCTTCTGGCGCTCGAAATCGAGAAACGGTACACCAAAGAGAAGATTCTGGAACTCTACCTCAATCAGGTCTACTTCGGCCATGGCGCCTATGGGGTGGAATCGGCCGCCCATGCCTACTTCAAGAAGCCGGTCGATCAGCTCAATCTCGCCGAGGCCGCGACTCTCGCCGGGCTGCCGCGGGCGCCTAATTACTATTCGCCCATCACCGATAAGGAGCGGGCGATCGGCCGCCGGAATCTTGTGCTGGCCAGGATGGTCGACCAGGGGTTTATCACCAAACAGCAGGCGACTGCCGCATCGGCCGCCACGTTCGATGAGTTCCTGTTCGAGAAAACTCGAAATCTTGGCCCTTACTTCGTCGAATATATCCGGCAGCAACTGGAGGAGAAGTACGGCACATACGCCGTCTACCACGGCGGCCTGAAGGTCTACACTACGTTGAGCGTTGCCGCACAACGCGCAGCGGAGACGGCCCTGTTCGACGGACTCCGGGAAATCGACAAGGTTCGAGGCTTTCGCGCGCCTCGCGCCCACTCCTCACCCGCGACGATTGGCGGCACCTCTTCCCTTTCATACCTGATCCCGAAGGCTGGCGAGATCCTGAACGCAACCGTGACAACGGTGCGGCCAAAGTCGATCACGGTTCAGGTCGGCGGGTATCAGGGCGACATTGCGCTGGATAAGGTGCCGTGGGTTGACCCCACAAAACCACACCAACAGCTCCAGACCGGAATGGCAGTGAAGGTCCGGGTCTTAGGGGTCTACAAGCGAACCAGAACACTTGATCTCAACCTCGAGCAGGACCCGGAGATTGAGGGCGCATTCCTGGCTATCGATCCGAGGGACGGCGGCATCAGGGCGATGATAGGCGGCTACGACTTCGAGCGATCGAAATTTAATCGCGCACTCCAGGCTAAGCGACAACCCGGCTCAGCCTTTAAGCCGTTTGTCTATGCGGCGGCATTCGATCAAGGCTTCACCCCGTCTACGATCATCAATGACGCGCCCGTAAGCTACCCGATCCTCGTGAACGGCAAACGAACCGAGTGGAGCCCGGACAACTACGATCGGAAGTTCCGCGGCCCGACGACATTACGATACGGGCTCGAACACTCCATCAACGTCGTCGCGGTGAAGCTCATCGAACGGATCGGAGTCGATCCGGTCATTGAGTTGGCGCGCACCTTGGGGATCGAGAGTGCGCTGCGGCGCGAATACGCGCTTGCCCTCGGCGTCTCAGAGGTCACGCTATCTGAGATGGTCTCAGCCTATGGTGTGTTTGCAAATTCCGGGATCCGATTTTTACCGTATAGCATCAGGAAGGTGGTGGATAACAAGGAGGCGCTGCTGGAAGAGCATATCCCGGCCGGACAGCGGGTCATGAGGGAGTCGACCGCGTTTGTCTTAACCAATGTGTTGAAAGGCGTCATCGAGCGTGGAACCGGATCGCGCGCGCGCGCGCTTGACAGACCCGTGGCGGGAAAAACGGGAACCACCCAGGCCGCCACCGATGCCTGGTTCATCGGATACACGCCAGAGCTTGTTGCGGGGGTCTGGTTGGGCTATGATACCAAGCGATCGCTCGGACCACACGAGTCGAGCGCAACCCTCGCCGTTCCGATCTGGGTCCGCTTTATGCAGCGCGCCATCCAGGATAGTCCGCCGGAGGAGTTCCCCGTTCCGGAGAATGTGGCGCCGGTTATGGTCAACTACCTCTCAGGGCGCCCCACCACCCCCAACGATAAAGATGCCATTCGGGAGTTTTTTCCCAAGTGAGACGGACGGCTGTCTAACTCGGCCAGCCGATATACTGTCCGTCCTCCCACAGTTCGACCATCCTGTTGACGATGGCCATACGGTCCTCAAACCGCTCGCCTTGTGAAAGGTCCCGATCTGCCGACCAGTGATCCTGCAAGAGAGGACGGGCGCACTCGCTGAGGCGAAAGTAGTTCGCGCGCAGCGTCGCAAGGGCATTTCTGTTGCAACGAAGCAGGTTGGAGGCGGGAACAATCAACGGCTTTGGGTTGTCGAACAGATGGCCCCAGTGAAGGCAATCGCGAAGGTTGATCCCGATCAGACCACAGGCCAATCGCGCAAACTCCATAAACCACTCGGTCGTGCGGGCGCAGACGAGGCAGCCCTGGCAGTCGTCATGGACGACGACGGGGGCATACGCCTCTGCCATTGGTCCACCTGTGAGGATCCACTGCACGCTCCGATAATGGTGAAAGCGCATTTTCGGTGAAGCCGTGTCTGTTCCACCACGAATCGGCTCGCGTCGACTCGCGCGAGCCGACACAATCGACCCGCGCTCGCGCACAACGCCCGGCAACGACACCGCCGGCACTCTCGCCGCCCGTCCGGTTCCATTTCCCACTTGCAGCACCATCACTCCTGAGCAGCCGCTCTCCACGGACGCCGCAGCGCGATCACCGCCCACACCCGCACCATCCTTATCGCGGTCGGCCGGTCGTGTCAACATTTTCTTGGGCATATGACTCTCTGGGATACCGCCTCAACTCCACGGACACAGGATCGTCCGAAGCGTGGTTCGCGCCTGCACCATCTCGAGCGCCCTCGGCAGCTCCTTGAGGGGGAGGCGGGCTGTGATGAGACGGCCCACCGGAATCTCGCGACGAATAATCGCCTGGACGGCGCCGGCGAAATCGACCGGCGTATGGTGGTAGATCGGAACGATCCGGATCTCCTCGTAATGCAATCGATGCAGATCGAGGGGCAGCACCGTACCCGTGGCCACCCCTCCGAACGGCACCAGCATCCCGCCACGATCGACCAGATCCAACGCCTCCTGATGGGCCTGTACACTCCCCACCGCCTCGATCACGACATCGGCGCCTTCGACGCCCCACGCCGCCCGCGCGCGTGCCTTCCCGAGCCCCTCGGTACTATTGTATGCAGCGTCCGCGCCGAAGCTCTTTGCGAGGTCGAGACGATCGTTATGATGGTCCACACTGAAAAGACGGATCGAGCGCCCATAGCGGTGGCGCAGAACGGCAATGAACATCAGGCCGATCGGTCCGGCCCCCACCACGACAACGCGATCCTCGTCGGATATCGGTACGCGTCGAACCGCGTGCATGACACAGGCGAGCGGCTCAGCCAGGGCCGCCTCCTCAAAGGGAACCTCCGCGGGTAACTCGTACACGTTAACCTCCGCGATCCGCTCGGGGATACGAATGTAGGGCGCAAAGGCGCCGTTGTTGTACAACAGTCGCTCGCACATCCCCTGACGATCACGCCGGCAGGCGCGACAGCGAGCCGCCGGATCAGGATCGGCACAGGGCGCCGAGTTAGCCGCCGCCACCCGCATTCCCGGTTGCCATCGGCCATTCGCCTGCTCCCCCCGCGCGACCACGACCCCCGCCCACTCGTGTCCGAATAGTCCGGGGATGTGGATCATCGGGTGCGACCCCCGCAGATACACCTTCCGGTCGGTAAAATCGATCGAGGCGGCCTCGACTGTGGCCAGCAGATCCCGCGGGCCGATCTGAGGGATCGGCACCTCCTCCAACCGCACATCCCCGGGACCGTGAAGCACCGCCGCCACCATGGTCCGGTTCAGGGTGTCCACATGGATCATGCGGCGCCTCCGCCCTTGACGTAAACAACGACCTTCGTGGCCTGCCCTTCTCGCTGCAGGCGCGCACCGTCAGCGAATTGACTCAGGTCCATGCGATGGCTGATCAGGGGGGCGGTCCGGATCTGTCCGGAGATCAGAAGCTGAAGCGCCTCTCGCAGCTCCACCGGAGTCGCTGAGTAGGTGGCTGTCAGCGACAGCTCCCGTCGATAAAAAAGACTCAGATCGATTGGCATCCGTCCGGCATCACCCGCGTCGGCAAACAGGTTGATCGACCCGCCCGCCCGCAGAACGCCGAGCGTCGCCTCCACCATCGATGGGCTGACCGCCGTCAGAATCGCTCCATCGATCCCGTCGTCTTCGACAGCCTGGCGAAGCGCCGCGCTCGGATCCGGTCCGGCCACATTCAGGGTCGCCTCGATTCCGAGCGTTCGAGCCAACTCAAGGCGCTCCTGACGAATATCCACACAGAGCGGCGTGGCGCCGGCCACCGCGACAGCCTGCGCGACCAGCAACCCCATGCACCCGGCGCCGACCACCACAATCCGATCGCCGGACAGAACATTGGACCGCTTGACCGCCCGCAAGGCGCAGGCTAACGGCTCCATGAAGATGCCGACGTCGTCGGTCGCCGTTTCGGGAAGCGTGAAGGCCGCCTGCGCCGTCTGCAAGGCCGGAATCCGGACGAACTCAGCAAAGCCACCCGGATCGATATTGGTTGCCTTGAACTGCGGACACATCGAGTCGTTGCCGTGGCGACAGTAACGGCACCGGCCGCACGGGACGTGGTGCGCAACGGTCAGACGATCACCGGGAGCAAATCGCCGTACTCCCTCGCCCACCGCCTGCACCACCCCCACCAACTCGTGGCCAAGCGGGACGGGCGGTTCCAGCGGTGTCTTACTGAAGATCTTCGCCAGGTCGGATCCGCACAGGCCGCATGCCCGCATCGCCAGGAGCAGCTCTCCCGGTCCGATGGTCGGGACCGGCATTTCGACACTCTCGACGATCCCGTGTCTCAGCAGTTGAACCGCTTTCATACCGTCACGGCGCCGGGGCGGCGCCGACGCATTGCTCGCAGGGACAGGCGGCCCGCAGCGATTCATAGGTGTAGATGCCGGTATCGTGTCCGTCGCTCCAGGTAAAGTTCAACGCATACCATCCCACCGGGCGATAGCTGGTAATCTGCACCTCACCCGGCTTCACGACCGGACCGCTGAGCACCAGGAGCTCTCGGGTGTGCGGTCGCCGGTCCCTGGCATCGTTACAGGTGGCGCACGGACAATCGCGTCGAAGGTTGTCGAACGGATAGACGCTACGATGATTGTCACGCCACGTAATGATCAGGACCCGCTCCTGCCGGTCAACGATCACCTCGATCGGATCCGATGATGGTATCGCCATCATGCCTCGTCTCCTGGTGTCATACCCTGTCGATCCCGCCGGGAAATCCGCGCTGCCGCCGAATGACTCGGCCCCGGGAGATCGCCCGAAGGAGCAATCGCCCTTCATCGGTCTCCCGTTCGAGATGAGGAATCAGGTCGCCATAACGGACGACCAGTTCTCCCATCCTGACAAAGATTTGGTTCCGGTCGATCTGATACCGTTCGAACCATCGCGTTACCTCCGCAATGGCCTCCTCCTTCGTCAACAG
>PQAQ01000136.1 GCA_003105305.1 Candidatus Methylomirabilota bacterium | reverse complement strand
ACCCCACCCGGAGCAAGGCCAAATAGGTCCCGCCCCATTCCGCAGAGAGCGGCCCGCTCTCGTGCTCCTTAGGGGGCAGGCGGGACGGGTAGGCTGCTTGAGCCCGACGGTAACGCCGGGCCTAGAGGAATGGTCATCCGGTCGGACCAAACGGTCCGGCCGTACAGGATCCGGCTTACAGACCGACTTCGGCTATCTCAACACAATTAATGAGTTACAAGGCTTTACAGGACGGTAAGCGGGCTTAGCATAATTGTGATCTGTAATCCCTTACGGTGAGAGGTGTCTTGATGTTCGGACTTGATACGGACGGTATTATTTGGGCGGTCGTGATCGGTGTCTTAGTCATCGGTTACGGCGTGTGGTGGATCATCTTTCGGATTCTCGCTCGGAAGTAAGGTGCGTTTGTGCGGATACCGCTTGAGGCTGTCGGCGCGCACGACTCCCTGTGGTGGAGTGGGAAGCAGACAGACAAGACCTCGCTCGGCGACTTCAAGAGTTCAAGGGTATAGGACCCGTCAGTCACGACCCGCATCTTCCTCGGCGGCATCGCGTCCTCCTCGACGGCGTCTTGTCGCCTTTTCGACCCGAGTTTGCACAACAGCGAAAAACGCAGTAGGGTGAAGTAGGACACTGTGCCCGTCTCCAGACGATGACCGTTATGTGTCGGTAGGGAGTTGGCCGTGCGACCCTCGAGCCCCCACTTTTTCCCCTTAGCCCTGCCGTTTGCTATCCTCTTCTTCCTGCTTATCGCCCTCTTGATCACCATGATCGAGATCGGCGTACTCCGGTACGCCTACGAGAAGATCGGCATCAACCGGCGATACGTCTTTACCTTGCTGTTACTCTCGTTGTTGGGCAGCTCCATCAATATCCCCGTTACCGAGTTGCCCGCCGAGCGAGTGCTGTCGAATCAGGAGATTACCTTCTTCGGCATGCGCTACATTGTTCCGCTCGTTCAGGAATGGCCGCGAACAGTTGTCGCCATCAACGTCGGCGGAGCGGTGATTCCGACGCTCCTGTCGCTGTATCTCCTGCTGAGACATGGGATGTGGGGTCGAAATCTCATTGCCGTCGCCTTCGTGACAGCGATTGTCCATGTGATGGCGCATCCCGTGAGGGGGGTGGGAATTGCCGTGCCGATCTTTGTTCCGCCGTTGGCGGCTGCCGGCGCCTCCCTCGTATTGGCGCAAAGCAGAGCCCCAGCCATGGCCTATATCGCCGGAAGTCTGGGGACGTTGATTGGAGCGGATCTGTTGAACCTCGACAAGATCCACGGACTTGGCGCGCCGATCGCGTCCATTGGAGGGGCTGGGACCTTCGATGGGATCTTCTTGACGGGAATCATTGCCGTTCTGCTGGCCTGATGACGTGGCGATGTGTGCCATGGATCGAGTCTCGCTGACCGAAGACGAAAAGGATCGGTTTTGCCGGTCGTTGCTCACACACCTCGATGCCCTGTATAGCTTCGCATGGTGGCTGACGCATCGTCGGGAGGAGATTGAGGACCTGGTGCAAGAGACCTGCCTCCGCGCCCTTCGATCCGCTCATCAATTTGAATCTGGAACCAATCTGAAGGCGTGGCTCTTTAGTATATTGAAACATGAGTGGTTGCGACGCCACCACTTGGCGAAAAGGGAGGTACTGTCCGATACCTTTTCTGATAGTCCGAAGCTTCAAGAGCGGGCGTGGGCGGTTGAGATGGACGTCATTCGTTCGGCGTTGCAGAAGGACCTGGATGAGGCGCTTAGGGCGCTGCCGGAGGAGTATCGGAGTGCGGTCCTGCTCTTTGACCTATACAGTTTTTCGCTGAAGGAGACGGCTGCGATCCTGGCTGTTCCGGACGGCACCGTCAAGTCGCGCCTTTCGAGGGGGCGGCTGATGCTCCGCGAGAAGCTGCAAGGGTATCGTGCAAGCCCAGGTGACGACGATGAGATGTGAGATCGTAAAAGATTCCGTGGATGCGCTGCGGGACGGCGCCCTTGGCCTCACGGAGGCGGCAGAGGTGCGGGCGCACCTCGCGGCCTGCAGCGCCTGCGCGGGGGAGTGGGAGCTGACTGAGGCGCTGCGGGTGACGATTCGGGAGCGCGCAAGCGCGCCGGCCGCCCCGGACGCCTTCCGCGAGGCGATGGTGCGCCTGCTGGAGCGACGCACCGCACCCAGGAGCTGGTTCGCGCGCCTGCAGGAGACCCTCCGACGTCAGCCCCTGGCGGCGATAGCCGTCATGGCGGCGATGGCGCTGCTCGTCCTCGTGCCGCTCAACCTCTGGATGCTGTCTGCTCGAGAGACGAGTGTGCCGCTGCTTGAAGAGGCTATCAACGAGCATATTCGGCTCGGACTTCGAGAGGCGATACCGGAAATCCCGGTTGCCGAACTGCAACCGTTGCTGGCGAGGCATCAGAGGCGACTCGACTTCTCCGGTCCGCTCTCATTCCCTGACGATCAGGAGCATCGTCTGGTCGGCGGACACGTGAGCTATTTACTTCATCGAAAGGTGTTGACCGTGACCTACTACCATCGGCCAAATCGGCCGATTACACTACTTGTCCTGCCCGGCGCGGGGATTCAGTTTCCGGAACAGCCGATGAGTCTGACAGGAAAGGTCTTTCAGGCCGTCCATCGTGGTTTTCGAACGATGCATTGGCAGCAAGGATCGCTCATCTATTCGCTTGTCTCCGATCCCGAAGAGGCCGACCTGACCCCTCTGGTTGAAAAACTCCAACATGGAACGACGCTGATTTCCGTATTGTCCCCAAGCTAGACCGGCCCGTCTCGGCGCTACCTTTTCGTCTTCGGATATTCCCGTCGATACTTGGGAACATTTCGCGCCCCTCTGTGGTTTAGATAGGTAGAAAGGGGGGAGTGCGATGATGGGTGTTCTCTATAATCCTTATGCGGATGCAGCGGTCGTCGGGGCCTTGGCATTAATCGGGGTTTGCTATATGCTGTGGCGCCGCTACCATCACAGTTGAAGGCAAGCCGTACAGGAAGGGGCCGAGCTCCCGAGTCAGGGGTCGGCCCCTTCGTATCTGACCTTGTCTCGTGAAAAGCATTGCGGTTAGGGCGCGCCGTAAGGCTGTCTCAACGCCTCAGGTTCTCAGGCGCAATGCACCGATCCTGCGAGTGACAGGATCGGTGCAATCTGTGCGACCTTCTCCTACCACGCGACGGTGCGCGCTATGAACGGCGCCGGCGCGCCCCGGATGAATGCCGCCAGAACCAGGCGTAGAGCAGCGCTAGAAGGATGACGTTGGGAACGAAGATCGCCGACTGCCCCCACGGCCAGCCGTCAACTGCGACCGACGAAATGGGCCAGAGGAACGGCGTTGGAAAAAATCGGGTCGAATGCGTGAAGATATCCATGCTGACGTGCAGTCCCCAGGCGCAGATCTCCCAGATCGGCTTTCGGTATAGGACCGAGATGACGGCAAATACGGCGAGGAAGACGACCAGACTGTGGGTCAGATCGTACAGGCGATAGACGTACGTCGGGATGCTCCACGGATCAGGGGGCTCCCACCCATGATGTGGCGGTCGCTGTGCCAGGCCGAGGAATACCGCCAAGCGCCAGGGTCCGAACGGGACCAAGTCGGGGAGCATTCCGCACGCCGCGGCCAGGATGAAGCTCCGCCGATTGGTCCGTCCAAAAGCAATACCGCCCCACAGCCCGTGCGATACGAAGTCCATGCGAGAGCGCAAAAAGTGGCGGCGTCTCCAGAAGTCCGCACACACAACCGGTGCACCCCCGGAAATCTCTACCAACGGGCACTTGTTGTGAGTGCGGGCCGAGCGCCCCGTAAATAGCCCACGACGGGCGTTACCGGTAAGATGATTTCTGCCGATGCAAGACGCGCCAGGACAAGAGGAGATGTCTGGTGCCTCACAGCCGAATCGTCACCGCCTTGGTCTCGGTGTAGTTGTCCAACACGGCGTCGCCCATCTCACGGCCCCAGCCGGATTGTTTGTAGCCGCCGAAGGGCAGTGCCGAATCGAAGATGTTGTAGCAATTGACCCACACCGTCCCGGCCTTCAACTTGGCAGCCAGGGAATGGGCCCTGCTCAGGTCGCGCGTCCAGATGCCGGCGGCCAATCCATAGACAGTGGCGTTGGCCTGTCGGATGAGCTCATCATCCAGTGTCTTGAAGGGTATGGCTGCCACCACCGGTCCGAAGATCTCCTCCCGGATGACCTGCATATCGGGTGTGGTATCGACGAGCACGGTCGGCTCGACAAAATAGCCTGCCCCTTCCCGCGCCTTGCCGCCGGTCACCGCGCGGGCGCCCTCCCGTTCGCCCGCCTCGAGATAGCCGCGCACACGGTTCCGCTGAATCTCGGAGACCATCGGTCCCATCTGGGTGTCGGGATCGAGACCATGGCCGAGCTTGATTTTCTTCGCCTGCTCGGCCACGCCTGCGACGACCTTGTCGTAGACGCTCGCGTCGGCATAGAGGCGCGAGCCCGCGCTGCAGCACTGGCCGTGATTGAAGAAGATAGCGTTGGCGGCGCCGGGGATCGCCACGTCCAGATCGGCGTCCTTGAGGATGATGTTCGGCGATTTGCCGCCCAGTTCCAGCGACACCCGTTTGAGGTCGTGGGCGGCGGCCTTGACGATGAGCTTGCCGACCTCGGTGGAACCGGTGAAGGCGATCTTGTCCACGTCCCGATGGGCGACGAGCGCTGCGCCCGCCGTCTCGCCGAAGCCCGTGATGATGTTCACCACGCCATCGGGCAGTCCGGCTTCCTGCAGGATCTCCCCCAACCTGAGCCCGGAGAGCGGGGTCTCCTCGGCTACCTTGAGGACGACCGTACACCCGGTGGTCAGGGCCGGCGCGAGCTTCCAGGCTGCCATCAGCAATGGGAAGTTCCAGGGGATGATCTGACCGACCACGCCCACCGGTTCCGGGCGGGTGTAGGAGTGATACTGCACGCCCGGCGTATAGAGGACGGAGATGGGCAGGGTGGCGCCATGGCGCTTGGTTGCCCATCCCGCCATGTAGTGGAACATGTCGGCGGCGAGGGGCACGTCCGCCACGCGCGCAACGCGGAGCGGCTTGCCGTTGTCGAGCGATTCGATCTCGGCGAGTTCCTCGAGGTGACCGAGGATGAGGTCGCCGATGCGCCAGATGAGCTTGCCGCGCTCCGCGGGCGTCATCGTCGGCCAGGGTCCCGATTCGAAGGCGCACCGTGCCGCCGTGACGGCACGGTCGATGTCCTCTTTGTCCCCTTCGGCGACCTGGCACACCTCGCGTCCCGTGGCGGGATCGATCACGGCGAAGGTCTTCCCGGAAGCCGCGGGCATCCAGCGGCCGCCGATCAACAGGTGTTTTGGTCTGTCCAGGAATGCCAGAGTTGAGGGAGATACATTCAGGTCGTTTCTTACTGCGTTCACACCGACCTCCAATCGACAGGGTCCATGGTGGGTTGCGCTCGTCGTTTCACCAGGATTCTGCCGGTCTGAATTAGAAATCAAAGCATCTTAACGATATGCCGGATTGTCCTACTCGTTCGCAGGGCTGTCAATGGAATGTGAACCGGGCTTGGGGCCAATAAAGTGGCTCGCTAATCCGCCGAGGGTCATGTGTTCGGCAATGGCATCGTGCGGGATGAGGAGATACGTCCACGGCTTGCCGCCGTTGCT
>PQAQ01000135.1 GCA_003105305.1 Candidatus Methylomirabilota bacterium | reverse complement strand
GTCCCATCATCCCGCACACCAAGCAGCAGCGTGCCGCCACGGGCGTTGGCAAAGGCGACGAGGTCTTCATCGATGCGCGGGGTGTAGCGCTCTTTGAATTCCACGGTGAGCCCTTCACCTTCGCGAAGGAGGAGCTTCACCTGCTGGGGCGTGATAATAGCTTGGCCGGTACGAGTCATGTCGCGTCGATTCACGTTCATTCGCGATTTCATTCCAGGGCGATCCGCACCTTGCCGGGTTCCTTACCCTTGGTGAGTTGGTCCAGGGAGTCCTCAAACCGATTCGTCATCGGAGCCTCGCGATGCCCCCCCAAGCCGTTGTCGGGCCACAGCCCTTCACTTGCGGGCCAGGTAGTTGCGCATTGGTTGAAGCTCATCAGCCTCGATCTTGGAGACAAGTCGCAGACAGTTGCGAGACCGCGAGAGTGGCGAGGAACTGCGCGGTCGCGGCATAGACGTCCTGATCAAGCAAGAATCTCATGCCGGAACGGATCGAAGATGAATATCCTCAGCCGCGACAAGCGCAATCGCGTACTCGATGCAGGCCTGGATATCGTCAGTCGTCAGTTCGGGGTAGTAGTTCTGAATAATCTCGTCAAACGATATGCCTTCGTTGAGCAGTTCCCGCACGCTCTGAACAGTGATGCGCGTACCTGCGACACAGGGTTTACCGAAATGGACCCTTGGGTTGACGACAATTCTGTCAATCATTTTGCCACCTCATCGGTATGTATTGGCGCCCGATTGTACCTGACGTAAAACCAGGAGACATGATACAACCCAAACTACTCAGGCGATTCTCCTGCCGCTTAAGGAACTTGTCAAGGTGGGGCTAGGCCGCCTCTGAGAGGTCGAGGAGGTAGCGCCAGGCCGGAACCACCTCGATAGTGCGGTCACCGGTCTTGATCTGCTGGTCTTCGTTCCTCGTCACAATGGTGGCGGTCTTGAGGCCCAATTCGGCTATCGCCTCGCCCAGGGCCGTTGTTTCCCGTTTCCGTGTCTGCGGATCGGCCAGGGATTCGCACACCTGGATCAGCAGCCGCGGGCGTCCGCGCATCGGGACAATGAAGTCGACCTCTCGGCCGGTCTTCGTCTTGTAATAGTAGATCTCCGGGTACAGACGCCGAAGCGCCGTGAACACGAGGTTCTCCAGCAAGTGTCCCGAATTGACCAGGATCCCCGACGAGACCGAGGTCACCAGGGCGTGATCGATGCAGTAGACCTTTTTGGGGTTGGTATGGCTGCGGGTGAGTGACGGGTCGAAGAGCCGAACACTGAACAGGAAGTAGGCGTCCTCACACCACCCCAGGTAATCGGATACCGTCGCCTTGGGGACCTTGTGGCCCAGCGATTTCAGATACCCCGTGAGACGGTTGACGGAGTATTGGGAGGCGGTATTGTCGATCAGCCAGTGGGCCAGGTCGGTCACCGCCCTGGGGTGCGAGACGTCATGCCGCTCGACCAGATCCCGGAACAGGATCGCCTGAAGGTATTCCTGGTGGATTTTAATCCGCACACTCCGGTCAAGACCGGCAACCTCGGGAAACCCGCCGGTCTCCCAGTACTCCTCAAAAGCCTTCTGGATGAGGAGCCGCCTCTTCGTGGAGAAGGCGCCTTCGCTCTGCACCCCTTTGTAGTCCAAGAACTCGCGGAACGAGAAGGGAAACAGCTCCCACGACAGCGCTCGCCCGCGCATCTGGGTGGCGATCTCCTTCGAGAGCATCCTGGCCGACGAGCCCGTGAGATAGACCTCGCACTGTTCTGTGCGCATCAGGCGGTCGATGAACGGCTCCCATCCGGGGACGGCCTGAATCTCGTCAAAGAAGCAGTAGACCGTCTCCGCCTGCTTCTTCTCCGGGTAGAGGGCGTAATAGGCCTCGGCGATTAATCCGAGGTTGTTCTGCCGCAGGGTATGGAGGCGGTCGTCGAAGAAGTTCAGGTATAGGATGTTCTGCCGTGGAACCCCGCCGTTCAGCAGCCGCTGGATCACCTGGAACATGCAGGTTGACTTACCGCCCCGGCGCACCCCGATGCAGACCGCCGCCTTGCCGCGCACCGATTCGACGCGTACGCGCCGTGGCACGCCGGTCTCCAGCCGGGTCTCCTGGAAGTCGAGGATGATGGATTTGATCGTGTCCAACACAAGGTCACCGGTCATAATTATCGCCGATGGCAGTCATAACCGGTAAGAAATATAGCCGGTTATATCTATGGGCGTCAAGCGGTATTCGTAAGGTCAGTGGGAAGGTCCTTAGGCTGCGGCTGATGACAGATTGCACAGACACTCGTTGTCCGGCCACCCGTGCCTATCTGATTCTGGCGCCTCGTCACCTGTGGGAAACGAGTGTGCCGTTGACCACCACGAGGCAGCACCGCTTCCTGAGCGCGGTCCGGAACGTGAGCTCCGTAGGACGATGGGCCTTTTTCAATGACCACGAGGTATCGCATGTGAATTACTCCTGTTTCCTGAGTCCCGCTTGCTTGAACGCGCTATTCAATGTGTCGGGTGGGATGTCGACGCTTGGCTTTCCGGATATCGTAACTTTTCCAGCACTTAACAAGAGATTTGTAGGAATCCGGACAACGGCAAACGCTGCCGAACCGAAAGCGCTGATTACGGCGGGATGTTTGCGGTAGGACTGGCCCATGATCGCCAGCAAGGCCTCGGCTACATAGAACATGGCGTAGTAGGCTCTGGAAGTCGCGAAATCAGGGTAACCATCCCGCAAGAGACTTCGTGCCGCGTCGAGGCTTTCCGTGGCCTTCTGGATCAAGGCCTCAAATTCGCTCATACCGCCCGCCTTCCCTGCGGACGTTCATCAGAAATGGGGTGTTCCGTGTCCGATAGTCCTCGGACCGAACGAATGCCGTGGAGATTACTGCATCGTACTCAAGGCTGAGTTGCGCGGCGGCCTTACGTCCAGCATCAGGCGTGGCCTTTGGGACGCCGCCGGGATGCAGGTGTTCGACGAAATCTTTTCTCCATTTCCTGAGCGCTGCACTCCTCGCACCAGTATTCTTCGCCGCGTTGTGTGAAACCATCCGTACCGAGTTTGATGACGATCCCGCATTTCGAGCATTGGGTTGGCTCAAACGCTGGGGGATTCGGTAGTTTTTCAAAATTGTAGTCATTGGTTCCATACCACACATACATCTCGGTTTCGAAGGCGTTACAGCATGCCTCACCATCCTTCCAGTGTGCAGCGTGCCCCTCATTATGGTGGTAGGCGCAGAGCGTATATCGACTGTGGTTTCGGTGGCAGCTATTTCGCGCGTAGGAAAACAGGACGTACGTGTGCTCGTCATCGCAAATCCAGTTCCCGCAACAGTCGGTCTTGATCAACTTTACGGTCTTGCCGCACAGCCCGCAACGCGGCTTGTCCATCGGGCGTGTTGCTTTGCGTTTCGGCATCTCGCTATTCCTTTCCCATCAACATGATGGCGTTCACCCGCGGGCGTCGAACGCGACCACTCACGCTAGATTGACATCCTGCGCCCCGCCGGGTGCGATGCCAGGTTATGTGACCGAGCAAGTTGCACCCAGAACGTAACCCATCACATTTGCGACGGATTTCTGATCTTCGAAGAAGCATGCTGTACACATGGCATATTGTCTGCCATAATGACTGCCAGGAGGAGTGGCCATGCCAAAGACGGATATGAAGAACCTGCACGTACCCTTGCCGCAACCGCTCTATCGGCGCCTCCGCGCAGAAGCCAAACGCGCGCACCGACCAGCCACAGTCTTGGCGCGTGAGGCGATCGACGTCTGGCTTGCCCAGCAGCACCGGGCCTCCGTACATCAGGAGCTTGCCTCCTACGCCCGAAAAGTCGCGGGAACCTCCGACGATCTCGATGCCGACTTAGAAGCGGCAAGCGTTGAGCACGTGTTGGATGCCGGGGAGAACCCCGAGCGAACTGCCGACCAATGAAGCGGGGCGAGGTGTACTGGGCGAGCCTTTCACCACGGTCTGGCTCCGAACAACGAGGGATACGGCCGGTCATCGTGGTGTCGCACGATGCGTTCAATCAGGCCCCAGGGTGGCGATCCGTCATTGTGGTGCCCATCTCGACATCTGCGTCACAGGCGCGACGTGGGCCGACCGCCGTGCCGCTACCTGCGGGAGTAGGAGGCCTGAAAGAAGACAGTGTCGCGCTGTGCCACCAAGTGACGACGCTTGATCGGAGCAAGCTGACCTCGCTCGCCGGGCTACTTCCCTCCGAACTCCTCGCCCAAGTCGGTGAGGGTTTAAGGATCGCACAGGATCTGCTGTAGCCAACTGCAAGACGACCTCCGGTCACATAACGCTCCGGTTCAGTCGGCCGCCGGACAATACACGGGGTCAGGTCTTGCATTAGCGCATTCCCCATGACCTTATGATAGCGATCCAGGCGTGCTTTGAGTTCAAGCCAAGCGGTGATCTTGCGATGCAAGAGCTGACCCCACCGTGCCACGGTTTGCTGTCTCCTGATGTAGCTGCCCTCGCTCGCCGATTGGACAGTAGGAAGGCAGGATCCAGGCGGCCAGGGCCAGCTCCATCGGGGAGCCGACCCGGAGCCGCCCGCTGAAGAGGACGAGGTTCTGCCCCCCTTCCAGGAAGACCGGAATGCCGGTCGGCGAAAGGGAGTAGGGGGTTCGAGTCCCCGACGGGTC
>PQAQ01000134.1 GCA_003105305.1 Candidatus Methylomirabilota bacterium | reverse complement strand
TCACCCTGACCGTCACCGCCCCAAGCGGGCCGCTTCCGCTCCCTGCCGCCCGGGCCTGTACAGATCGTTCGACCTACCGGGCCGGAGAGACGTTGACGCTCAAGGTGTCGTTGCGTCAGGGCGTCGCGTCCAATACCGGTGATGCGTATCTCTTTACCGGGATCCCGGGCGATACGAACGTCGTCTCGCTCGTACTGACCGAAGGGGGGATCGTGCCGTCTGTCGGGCCTGTCCCGGTCCCGCTGGGGACCGGTTTTGCCGTGACCGACCTGGCGGGTCCAATTTTTCAGCGAGTGTTTGAGCCCTCGGATCCTCAGGGGATTTATAACTTGTCGGCAGTCCTGGCTGTGCCGGGGTCCGACCCCACCGTGGCAACCAATCGGCTGGTGGAGGCGACAACCAGCTTTACCGTGACACCATGACCGATCTCATGATCGACGCTCATCAACCGAATGGAGGTGTCAGCGCAATGCATGTTCGATCCTGCTGGCGTTCGTCGTACACGTCTCTCGTGATCCTCGCGTCCCTCGGGATGTTGACCGCCTGCAGTCTCGTCCGGGCGCCTCAGCCTGAGGCGCCTGTCGCCAAGGCAGCGCGAAAGGCGCGTCCGGCGTCGTCCCAGGAGCCGCAGATACCGGCATTCCACTCACCGGTTCTGGCCGTAGGCGGCGAACGCGAGCTGTACCTTATGTGGGCGTCGGGGGTATTGCGCAAGAAGCAGAACGACATCCACGTGTCGCGATCTGTGGACGACGGGTCGACTTGGGGACCGTCCCGTTCCCTCGGGACGGATCCGACGCGCAACACCGGGGGGCGGAAGTTGGTGGTCGATCCGAACGGCGCCGTCACCGCATTCTGGGGCGCGGGGCTTCGAACGGAAAATATCGATGTGGTGACGACGCGATCGACGGATCGTGGGGAGACCTGGACCGGACCCCAGCGCCTCTATTCGGGCGAACTGCATGTTCCGGAGCTTATCGTCGGTCCGGGCGGGGCGCTGTTTGCCGTGATCCCGGAGGGCCCGGAGGCGAACTGGAGGCTCAGCTTTTTCCGGTCGACCGATAGCGGGAAGGCGTGGGAGCGACTGCCCACGCTTACCGGTCGGCATGGGGTCGCCTCGCAGTTTGGGATCAGATCGTTCCGTGTGATCGCCGACGACCAGGGGCGGCTCCATGTCGTCTGGCAGGAACGGGGCAGAGGGGTAGGGGAGCGAATCTTCTACAGCCGGCTGGAGTCGGCGACGGCTCAGGGCGCCTGGTTACCGACGGCCGTGCAACTGAGCGAGGGGACGGGTACCTCCTCCCGGGCCTACGAACCTGCGATCAGCATTGATCCGGCGGGACATCTTTTTGTGGCGTGGGTGGAAGTCTGGGAGCCCGTGCCCCCCATGAAGGAGGGACGGTTTCCGCAATCGGTCTACTTCACGCGATCGATGGATGGGGGCCGGACGTGGCTGCCCCAACCGATCCGGATTGGCGACGCGGGACCGGAGGCGTTCCGTCATATCGCGACTCACGTCGAGGTTGCGAATGATGGACGGGGCCAGGTCTATGTCGCCTGGCGGGACGAGGTCGGATTTCCGCCGGTCGAGCGGCTCGTCTTCCGCAGGTCCGTCGACCATGGGGCGACATGGACCTCCGACCCACGGTCCCTCTTCGAGGTCAAGCCTTTCCCGGCCATCATTAAGCAGTTTTATCTGAAGAGCGGCGGGGACGGTCATGTCTATCTTCTCTGGCAGGTGGCGGGATTTGCCTGGGATGTCCTGTTCATGCAGTCCGGCGACGGCGGCGCGACCTGGCCGTCGCGGCCGACGCGCCTGGCAACCCTGCCGCAGGTCGATTCGGGCGTCCATGACATCGCCTTCGAGACCAGAGGGTCGCACCTGTACGTGGCCTGGGATGTCGGACCGACGCTTCCGAGCGAGATCTTTCTGACCCGCTCAACCGATTTCGGCAAGACATGGCTGGCCCACGAGGTGCAGGTCACCAGACGGACGCCGTGAAGAGCGGTCGAACCGAGCGGAGCCGTCGCGACACGCCTGCGACCGCATCTCCGCATCGAGCATCCTTTGCTCGTGTTCGCGAGTGGTGGCCGGTGCTCGCCATCGTCCTGGTGACCGGCCTGGTCTATGCGAACGCCTTCAGGAACGAATTTCTCTTCGATGATCTCGAGACCATCGTGGAGTTGCAGCAGCGGGAGGGTGGGACGGCGGCGTTCGGCGGCGTGCTGAGCCTGCTGCATGGTCGGCCCACCTATCGACCGGTTCGAACCGCGTCGTACGCCTTCGACTACGCCCTCTCCGGGCTCGATCCGTGGGGATATCACCTCGCCAACACCACCTATCACGCGCTGGCGGCTGTTGCCGTGTACCTGATTGCCAGGGCCCTGTTCGGCGGGGTCCGTCCGGCCCTCCTGGCCGCCCTCATCTTCGCCGTGCACCCCGTTCAGACCGATGCCGTGACCTACATGTCCGGGCGTCGCGATGTTCTGTCCGGCCTCTTCGTCCTGGCCGGGTTTTACGCATTTGTGCGATATCGCGCGACGGAACGTCTTGGGTATCTGGCGGCGGTGCCGCCGCTGTATCTGCTGGCGTTCTTTTCCAAGGAGAGCGGGATCATCCTGCCGGTCCTGTGTGTGGCCTATGATGTGCTGAGATATCTGCGCCCGGACGAGTCCGGCGAGCCGCTGAGACCGCGATCGGCCTCATGGACGATCCCGTTCAAGGAGATCGGCGCGGCGATTACGGGGGCCGTATCGGAGGCACGGTGGCTTTATCTATCGGGGGCGGTGCTGGCCGGGGGGTTCACGGCGTATGTCCTGCTGTTTGTTCGCGGGACCTGGCAGCGGACCTACCACGGCGGCAGTCTATGGATGACGCTGCTCACGATGGCGAGGGTCGTCCGGCACTATCTGACGCTCATGGTCTGGCCGGCGACGTTGAATGCCGACTACTCCTACAATGCGTTTCCGGTCACGACCTCGTCCGGCGACCTGCAGGCGTGGCTCGCGGTCCTGCTGCTGGTCGTCCTCTGGTACGGCATCCTGGCGACCGCGCGAAGACGGCCGATTGCGGCATTTGGGGGCGTCTGGTTTTTCCTGGCGCTCCTGCCGATGTCCCAGATCGTCCCGCACCACGAGATGATGGCCGAGCATTACCTCTACGTGCCGGTCGTCGGCTTCGCCCTGGCCGTGACAGGGCTGCTCGAACCGTACCTGTCTGAGGTGCGACGCGCTCGAACCCTCTATCCGGTCTGTCTGATCGTCGTGGTACTCCTCGCCGCCCGTACGGTCTGGCGGAACGCCGACTGGCGCGATCAACTGACCCTCTGGCGAACGACCGTGGAGACGGCGCCTGAGTCGGCGCGGGCCAGAAACAACCTGGCCGGGGCGTATCTGCAACGCCATCAACTGACGGCGGCGGAGGAGCAGCTTGAAGCCGCGCTTCGCATCAGGCCGGACTTCGCCGCGGCGAGGGCCAACCTGGGGAAGCTGTACCTCGATCGAGGCGATCTCGATGCGGCCGAGCAGGCGCTTCGGTCCGCTCTGACAGACGGCGCGGACGGCAAGGAGGATGCGATCCCGCGACTGTGGCTTGGTGTGGTCTATGCGCGCAAAGGCGAGATTGCGGAGGCGGAACAGCAGTTTCAGGCCGCGGCGTCACGGCCGCCCTACGATGCGTATGCGTACAACAATCTCGGCGTCCTTCTGGCCAGGGCCGGCCGATCGGGTGAGGCTGCCGCCATGTTCCGCGAGGCGGCGCGCCGCATGCCCGCGCTTGCCGAGGCGAGCGACAATCTGGCCCGGCTTTCCCGCATGGAGGGCGCCGGCGCCGTTCGAGGCGGGGCGGGCCGGCCGTGACGGAACGTCATCTGCTGATCTCCGTCGTGATCCCCCTCTATAACGAGACCGCCGGCCTGTGCGAGCTGCATACCGAGCTGGCGCAGGCCCTGGCGCCCTACGCCGACCGGTGCGAGATGATCTTTGTGGACGACGGCAGCCGCGACGGGTCATGCGAACAGCTTCAGGCCCTTCGCGCGCTTGATGCGCGGGTCAAGATCGTGCGATTGCGGAGCAATCAGGGCAAGGCGACCGCCCTGCAGGTCGGGTTTCGAGAGGCGACCGGACAGGTCATCGTCACGCTCGACGCCGATCTTCAGGACGATCCCAGAGAGATCCCCCGTTTGCTCCGGAAGCTGGAGGAGGGGTTCGATGTCGTGTCCGGCTGGAAGGTCACGCGTCATGACCCGTGGTCGCGGCGGCTCCTGTCCGCTCTCTTCAACGGGGTGACCGCCGGCCTGACGGGCGTGCCGCTGCACGATTTTAACTGTGGCTACAAGATCTATCGCCGGGCAGTGATCGACGAGTTGCGGTTGTACGGCGAGATGCACCGCTTCATCCCGGCGCTGGCGAGCTGGCGAGGCTTCAGGATCGCCGAGATCGAGGTGGCCCACCGCCCCAGGCGGTACGGCCGATCCCGGTACGGGATCGAGCGGATCCCCCGCGGGTTCTTCGACCTGCTGACCGTGCTGATCCTGACCCGCTATACGACCCGCCCGCTGCACCTGTTCGGCCTGATCGGGCTGATCGTCGGCCTGGTCGGCTCCGGGATCGTGGGCTACCTGTCGATCGGATGGCTCTTCGGTCAGTGGATCGGCGGGCGTCCGCTGTTTGTCCTGGGGGCGCTGATGGTCATCGGCGGCCTCCAGCTTGTCTCCTTCGGACTGCTGGCCGAGATGATCGTCTACGGCTCGACGCGCGACAACGATCCCCCGATTGACCTGATCCTCAAATAACGATGTAGGCGTTCAACCTTCAGCCTCAACCCCTGTGCTTTCGGCGGCGGCCGGGCTTGATCTCCGCCGTTCGGGCTTGTTGCGGCCACCAGAAGGCCGTTGCGGCAAACCAGACCAGGATCGGGAAGAGCCCGAACCCGTTGACGGAAAAGAAGGCAAACATCCATTCATAGGCCTTCACTACCGTCGAGGACGCGGCCTCCGGGATGACGCCGTGCGCCGGCAGTCCGGGATAGACGGCGGTCCAGCGCAGTTTGATCGCCAGATCGATCAGGTGCAGGATCGACAGCGCCGCGCCCCCGGCCAGAAAGACCTTGGCCCGCGCGGGCCAGGCAAGCACCGGCGTGGCGATGGTGAGCGCGGCCAACAGGACGATGTTCACGTAGGTCGCGTCATCGAGCACGTTCACGGTGGCCATGCCCTGCGAGCCGTCAACCTTGGTCACGGGTCGAGTGACCCAGACGCGCCGATCCCTGGCCTCAAGCTGACTGCCGGGCGGCAGCGTCCCGGTCGCTGTCAGCAGGGTCTGTCCGATTGCGGCCATGCCTTGGGCATAGAAGGGGGAAAAGAACCGCCAGACGGCGAGCAACAGCAGGAACGCCAGGGCGAACCGGATGGCGAACGGGCCGAGTCTAGTCCTGAGGGCGTCGAGCAACGGTTCCCGCCCAGTAGAGCCAGAGGCCGAGGGCGAAGACGATGAAGAGCGACTGCCAGATGTAGACATGGGCGGCATCGAAGTACGCGCGGAAGTGGCTCCCCACATAGATCAGGCTGAGCACCCGCAGCACGTTGACGGCGTACAGAATTACCCCGCCCAGCAGCACCCCGCTGAGACGTTGCCGCCAGGTGGCCGGATAGGCGAGGACGGCCGAGGCGAACAGCGCGGTTTCGTAGATGGCGTTGCAGTTGTTCTGGATGGCCACCGCGAAGGCGGGGGTGCCGACCACCTTGTCCTGGACCGTGGCCTGAATGCCGCCGAGCCACAGGATCACCCGGGTCAACTGGGCGATCCCTCTGGTAAACGGATCGACCAGTTGGCGGTCCAATCCGTACAGCAGACCGAACAGCCCGACGAGGTACAGGGCGAAGAGGAGAACGGTCCGCCAGATCGCGCGATTCGATGGCGCAGAGGATCCGACGTTCGGTAAGACGTTCATGGGCGGATTGTACGGCGGTGTTCAGGCTCACGTCAAGCGGTTTCCGTTGACACCGGCCTCTTCAGCGTAGTATACATCTTCTCACATTAGGTGAATAGGCTAAAGACTGAAGGCTTTTAGGGATACCTTCAGCCTCCAGCCTATCAGCCTTCAGCCTGAACACCTGACAGGGAGATGGAAATGTCCTGTTGCCCCCATATGACACGGCGTCAGTTCCTGAGCGCAGCCGCAATGGTGGCCGCGACGGGGCCGTCGTGGCTCCGCGGTCTGGCCGAGGCCGCAGTCTCCGCCCCGATCGCCGTCCCGAAAACGCTGGGTCAAACCGACACCCTGCTGAAGACAATCATCAGCACCTATGCGGCGGTTGAAGATGACGCCTGGACGCTGATGCACGGCGTCCGGGCCCTCGGGCCGTCCTTCGCTCTCAAGGGGCAGCCGGTGGTGGATCTCCTCTGCTCGCGGTTCCTGACGCAGAAGACGGTGAACGGCAAGACCTATCCGCAGATGTCGCTTGACGATCAGGGCCACACCGATGTCTTTCTGAAGACCCTCCTCGAGGCGGGCGTGGGGCCGGACCATCGGTTCACACTGAACGGCGCGCGCTATACTGTGGCGGATCTCGCGGAGGGATCGAAGGCGGTGTTTACCTTCGATCCGAAGACGATCAATCGTGACGATCTGGCCTGGACGCTGATCGCCTTGTCGCGGCTGATGCCGCCGGATGCGGACGCCTGGACCAACGGGGCCGGACAGCGGATTCGCCTGTCCGATGTGATCCGGCTCGGTTTCGACACGCTCGATGAGACCACGCAGCAGTTCCGGCAGGCCAAGGCGCGGGGCGTCATGCCGGATGCGAACGACAAGATCGCCGACTTCACCTGCGGCGGAACCCATCTGATCTATGGATTGACGGCCTGTGTCGGCAACGGCTATCGGGGGCATGATTTTCCGCAACGTCTCCAGGCGCACCTGGATCTGACGGTCTGGCGTCTCGATGCCGACGGTCGCCTGATCGACCGGTTTTACGACAACGTCCAGCCTCCCCCCGGCAATCCGCGCGGGTGGCAGGAGGTGACGGCCGTCTATCACCACGACGCCACCGTCAAATTCTATGGTCACGCCTTCGAGATCCTGAGCTATGCCAGGCACCACGGTCTGTTCACGCCGACCGCCGCGCAGGCCCGGACGATCGATCGGGCGGGGGCGCGGCTGGCGGCGGCTGTGGCGGGGATCAAGGACGTGGACCTGTTCGGGGTCCGCAAGATCAATCGGCGGCTGTTCCGATTGCTGATCGGGGATTCCTGCCATGCCTATCACGGCATACGCATGACGCCCGGCCTCAATGAGGCCTGAGTGTGACATTCGCGTGATGCTGATCACGGGGAGCACTCACTGAATGGTGCTGTTGCACCGCATCTCAAGTAACCTCCCCCTTTGAAAAAGGGGGATTGAGGGGGATTTTCTGACTGGTGTCACGCAACCAACCTCCCCCTTTGGCAAAGGGGGATTGAGGGGGATTTCCTGAGCGCCCAAATCCCCCCTCGCCCCCCTTTACAAAAAAGGGGGGGGTGATGAACGTCGCCGCAATCCGGCAACCAACCTCATGACTCGTGATATGCGCTTGCGCGCTCAGTGTGGGGGTGATGAACGTCGCCGCAATCCGGCAAACGACTTCCCCCTTTGAAAAAGGGGGATCGAGGGGGATTTCCTGAACTGGTGTCACGCAACCAACCTCCCCCTTTGAAAAAGGGGGATTGAGGGGGATTTTCTGACTGGTGTCACGCAACCAACCTCCCCCTTTGGAAAAGGGGGATTGAGGGGGATTTTCTGACTGGTATTACGCGTGGCGAGTGAGCGCGCACGGGAGGAATGCATGGACGTCATAAATAATATGCGATGGCGTGGCCGACGGATCGGCAGGCTGGCGGTGGCGGCGCTGGTCCTGGCCATAAGCTACGGGTGCGCCGGGACCGGGACCATGACCGCCCGGCCGGTCGACCGGGAGGCGAGACTTCGCGAGCGGGCCGCCGCCTATTGGGAGGCCAGGGTGGCCGGCGATCTGATCACGGCCTATCAGTTGCATGAACCGAACTTCCGAAAGAAGGTGACCCTGACGGCCTTTGCTCAGGGGCGCGGGGTGTCCACGGTCTTCGATTACGAGATTACCGCCGTCAGGATCGAGGGAGACAAGGGGTTCGTCACCACAAAGGTCAACTACACCATTACGCACCCGATGCTGGCCAAGCCGGTGGAGCCGCGCTGGCGGGATATCGAGGAGCAATGGCGATGGGTGAACGGCGAGTGGTACCGCCGCTTTCGATTTCCGATGGGCGATCCCTATCCGGAGCAGACCTGGTGGGACCCGTCCTCGCCGGGCGTGACCGCCGCCCCGCCGGCGACCACGGAACCGGACAAGGGCCACGCGACGCCCCCGACCCCGTGACGACCACAGGATCTGGACGATATTTTTTTCTTGACAGCCTCCCGGAGAGAGGGTATATAGATGCGACGCTGATCCGTCCCGTAATGGTGAAGGGATGGACCGGCGCGTGCTGTCGTTGTCTTGTTCTGACGGAATGATGTCGATGGATACGACGGATACGCGACAAAAGGGGGAACACGGAAAGGAGGTGCGCCACTCGAACGCGAAGTATAGAGCAGGCTGTATCGATTCAACGTGTCTCTGGAACCACACACACATTCAGGAGGGCAATAGATGAAACAGTCTCGAATTCGCGGATTCCTTGCCGCGGCTGCCGCAGTTGCGGTGGTCGGCGGCACGGTGGCGCCGGCCCTGGCCAACACCGAACTGGTGCCGGCCAGCCGCCTGGTGTCCCCCTTCTTCGACATCAGCTCGGGTCGGGATACCTTCTATATGCTGGTGAACGTCAGTCAGGATGTGAATCTGAACCGTGTCGTCTACAAGACCAATGGCCTCGTGGATCGCGGGCCGTGGGGCGTCCATCTCGAGCACTACGGCCAGAGCTGCGACCGCGTTGACGAAAGCACGGGGCTGACCCCGGGCGACATCGATCAGTTCGACCTGCTGGTGAACTCGGTGGTCCGGAACAACATCGGCGCCGGCCAGGCGATCGGCCCTGTCACCCCCAGTCAGACCCAGAGCGGCGTGGCCGGACGCGGCTGGACCGATATCGATGTCCGGTTCGGCCAGGGGACGCTGACCACCAGCACGAGCCTCCAGGCGAACGTGCTGTTGGGGACGGCGATCGTCTCTGACTTCGGATCCGATTTTGCGTTTGCCTACCCGATGGCCTCCATCGTTGGTTCAGCTTATTCAAACAAGATCGGCGCTCGGATCGTGCAACGAAATGCGACAGGGACGGCGACGGCCTGGTTCGGCCGGTATGAGCCGCTTCCGGCCCGGCTGTTTGTGCCGATCTATTTTGCCGACGGGACCGAGTCCGGCTCCGGCGAGACCTTCACCTCCTTCCTGGCCATCGCCGGGCCGCCCGATGGCAACTGGGATGGGTACGACGACGGCGAGGCGCCAGGACAGAGCACCGGCAAGGGTCTGGCCGGTCCGGCGAATCTGATCCTCAACATGATCGTCTGGGATGGCTGCGAGCAGAACACCTCGTTTAACCCCACCTCCCACTACCTGAACAACACCTATGAGAAGCTGTTCGGCTCGACGACCAACCGAAGCAGCTGGAAGACGGCCGTACCGAGCGCGTGTCCGGCATCCTTTGCCAGCCGCGACGAGCTGTCCGGCCAGGCGGTAGGCTGGATCGATATCACCAACTCCGCGAAGGCCTGCGACAATACACCTGATGGCACGGCAGGCTGTCCAGTTGGCGACGCTGGCGCCACTGGAAGCGGCACGGGTCAGCCTCGCGGCATGGTTGGCATCAACGTCAGCAACGTGGTCAGCAGCTCGGTGAACTTGGGCGATGTGACGCGCCTGTGGGGCGATCCCTCACCATGGGGCTACAATTCGTCGACCAACCCGCAGTGGGAAGCGGAGTGCAAGTCCGGCCTTGACTGTAACTATTCGCTGGTCGACCTGGTCGATCACGTGGATACCGACCAGAACGGCACGCTGACCGACACAAACTCGATCAACGAGAACTAGGCCGTCGTTCGAGTTTCGTTCAGACACACGCAGTCCCGCAGGGGGTTCAGCCATCCGGCTGAACCCCCTGTGCTTTTTGTCAGCCACCCCTGCTCCGTACCGGGCTTGCCACGCAAGCCCGCGTCCGCCCTCCGGAAATCTTCTCGTCTCCGCGTCGCACTTGTGGTATACGTAGCTATGGGTTGCTGGCCCGGCTGAGGAGCGATCATGCCACCTGTCCAGACCGACATTGACCCTGTGCTCCACACGTTGACGTCTGCCTTACGCGCACGACTTGGGACGCACATCCGGCAGATCGTGCTGTTCGGCTCGCGAGCCAGAGGCGAGGCCCGCGAGCACTCCGACTACGACGTGCTGGTCATCGTTGATCGGCGCACTCCGGATGTCCGCTCGGTCATCCTTGAGATTGAAGCCGACCTGATGGACCGTTACGGGGCGTTGGTCGCCACCATCCTTCGCACTGACGCGGAGTGGCGCGTCGCCAAAGGCTTGCCGCTGGCGCGCAATATCGCCCTCGAGGGCGTGCCCTTATGACCACCAACACCCCGGCCATTCTGCTGACCAGGCTCTACGAAAACCGCCAAGCCGGAGACTATGAGGCCATGCTCAGCGTCACAGAAGAGGACGCGAGTGCCCTGTTTCGGAAATTCGTTACATATTTGTAGCCGTCATTCCGGCCACGTCTGCATCGCGGGCGCGAGCCGGAATCCAGGAAATACCGAGAGTTCTGGATTCCCGCTTGCGCGGGAATGACGATGCATGGGGTACAGACGGATTCACCGGATTTCTGATTCAGGACACTCGTGCTTCATTGTCTGAGGCAGCGATCCAGCAAAGCGCCGTCACCCCGGCGAAAGCCGGGGTCCAGGCGCAGATGAACACTGGATACCGGCGTTCGCCGGTATGACGATGTGTCTATATTCCGGCTTCCGTCGAAATGACGACAGTGCGGTTGGGATATGACGAGTACGTAGTGGACAGCGTGCGGGGACTCCTTCAGCCTTCGGTCTTCAGCCCGCGGTTCTTGGGTTCATTGAAACCTTTCCCCTTGACGGCATATGAGGCAATGTATACGGTAATGTATACACTGATACTTTTTGGAGGTCGCATATGCCCA
>PQAQ01000133.1 GCA_003105305.1 Candidatus Methylomirabilota bacterium | reverse complement strand
ACTCCTTCGGCGTTTCGGCCCAGGCTAGGGCGTGGAAGCTCCAGACGGCGACAGCGACGCACGCGACGGCAAAGCGGGTCATATTCATGGCGTTTCCTCCAAGATATCCGTGGGATCGGTGGGTTGATGAGGCGGCCATTGTTGCGAGGACCGGCTCATACGCCTCAATACGCGTACTAAATAATCGACTATTGCCGATAAGTCAAATAGTAAATACCGATCTACCTAATGACGCTTATCGGTTCGGCTTTACCCGCACATTGTGGCGCACCCTGGGAAGGCGCCGACAATTCAGTATGCGGGTAGCTGCTGCATGCGGGGTAAGCAGCGAAATGTAAGACAGACGCGGAATACGTAGCAGAGTGGCTGAAGTGTTAGACAGGTCGCTCCGCCTCTACCTCAATGCGGACAGCGGTGACTTTGTATTCCGGCGTCTTGACCCGCCGGTCGCGGTGCGGACCGGTCAGCTTGTTCAGAAACAGTGTCGGGGAGTGAAAGGTCGAAAAGAGTTCACCAGGCTTCACGCGCGGGTCGATCCGTATCGGCAGTCGGGTGTCGCCGTAGCGACTGCGCACCACCACCCGGACCCCGTCTTCGAGACCCAGTCTGGCGGCGTCGCCCGGCGAGATGTCCAGCGTGTCGTTCGGGCGCAGGACGCTGTTGGCGGTCCGCTCGGTCATCGTTCCCGCGTTGAATTGGTAGAGGTTCCTGCCTGTGCTGAGTAGGAAGGGGAACGTCTCGTCGGTCTGCTCGGGACTCGGCAGAAACGGAACGCAGGCCGGCGAGGCCTTGACGCCGATCGCAAAACTGTCGCCATGCAGTATTTGAGTCCCCGGGTGGTCTTCAGTGGGGCAGGGCCACTGGATCCCCGCGGCCTCGATGCGGGGATAGGTGATACCCTTGCCGGCTGGCCAGACCTCGCGGATCTCCTCCCAGATCTCCTCCGCCGAGCGAAAGGGAAATGCGTCCGCCTTGCCGAGGGCGGCGGCCAGCTCGCAGATGACCTGCCAGTCGGTCTTCGTTGCGTCCGGCGGCTCCACGACCTTCCGGACCTTCTGGATGCGGCGCTCCGAAGTCATGAAGGTCCCTTCCTTTTCGAAATTGGAGGCGATGGGGAAGAAGACCGTCCCGAATCGCGCGGCGGTCTCGTTCATAAAGAGATCCTGAATGATGACCAACTCCAGGTTCTCGAAGGCCGCCCGCGTCGCGGCCTCTTGGGCACAGCTCAGATAGACGTCATAGCCCATCACCCAGAGCCCCTTCATACGCCCGTCCGCCGCCGCGTCGATCATCTCCAGGAGGTTCAATCCGTGTCGCGAGGTAAGCGGAGCCTTCCACACCTTCTCGAAGCGGGCTTTGCCGTCCTTGACTGAGATCGAGCCGGTCAGGATGCTCGGGTCGCAGCCCATGTGCGCGGAGCCCTGGACGTTGTTCTGGCCACGCAGGGGATTCACGCCGGTGCCGGGCTTGCCGATATTGCCGGTGAGCAGGGCCAGGTTCACCAGGCACATGACCCCCTCGGTGCCCTGCACGTGCTCCGTCATGCCCAGTCCGTGCAACATCATGGCGGGGGTCTCGGTGGCGTAGGTTCTCGCAGCCTGTCGGATCAGCGACGCATCGACCCCGCAGATTCCCGCGGCCCGCTCCGGCGTCCACTCACGGATAAAGTCGCAATACGCCTCGAAATCGTTCACGCGATCGCGCACGAACCCGGCATCATAGAGCCGCTCTTCCACAATGGTGTGGGCCATCGCGTGCAGGAGCGGGATATTCGTCCCCGGACGCAGAGCCAGGTGCGTGTCGGCGTACTGCGCCAGTTCGATCTTGCGGGGATCCACCACGATCAGGCGGGCACCGCGCAACGCCGCCTGCTTGATGCGGGCCCCGACCACGGGATGATTCTCGGTCGCGTTGGTCCCGCACAGCAGCAGGGTCTTCGCCGCCTCGATGTCGTCGAAGGAGTTGGTCGCCGCGCCCGTGCCCAGCATCCGCTTCATCGCCGCGGCGGTGGGCGTGTGGCAGACGCGGGCACAACAATCGACATTGTGGGTATCCAGAACCACCCGGGCGAACTTCTGCGCGAGGTAATTCTCCTCATTGGTCGCTCGCGCCGAGCCCAGGACCCCCAGGCTATCGGGGCCGTGCTTGGCAAGGAGACGCCGGATCTCGCCGGCCGTGTGCGCAATTGCCGCTTCCCAGGAGACCGGCTGCCAGTCCCCATTCTTCCGAATCATGGGCCGGGTAATCCTGTCGGCGGCCGTGACGAAGTCGAAGGCATACCGCCCTTTGACGCAAAGGTGGCCCTTGTTGACGGGTGACGTCAACGCGGGACGGACGGCCAGGATTCGTCCGTCCCGGACCCCAACCTCCATCTCGCACCCAACCGCGCAGTACGGACACGTGGTCCGGGTCCATGTCGCCGGCGCCCCCCGTTCCACGCGCGATCGGTCGTCCAGCGCCCCGCTGGGGCAGGCATCCGCGCAGGCCCCACAGCTCACACACGAACTCGTCCGCAGATCGGTCCCCGAGTCCGGGACGATCCGGATCCTGTCGCCGCGCTCTAACACCCGCCAGACGAACTGGCCCTGCACCTCCTCGCAGATCCGCACGCAGCGGAAGCAGTCCACGCACTGGGACATGTCGACATGCAGGTAGGGGTGTGAATCGTCCCGCAATTCCGGCGCCGCGCACCCCTGCAACACAGACGTCAGATCATACTGTCGGATATACCGGTGGAACTCCTTTTCCGGAAATCTCTCAACGGCCTCGGCGGGATAACCTCTGGCGATCAGGCTCAGCATAGTGCGGCGCAGCTCTTCGAGTTCCGGGGTATGGCTTTCAATCAGCATCCCCGGTTCCGCAGGCGTATTGCAGGCAGTGATCGGCTTCTCGTACCCTGCGACCCGGACGACGCACAAGCGGCAGCCGCCATAGGGTTGTAACCGCTGGTCCCAGCACAGCGTGGGAACCTCGATCCCCTCCCGACGCAGCACCTGCAGGATGGTGAGGCCCGGCTCACACTCCAAGGTCCGCCCGTTGACCGTTAGCCGAGGCATCCCTCCAGCTCCTTTCGATAGTAGCGTCCCAGGCTTGCGGCGAATGCGCCGAGCCCTGTCCCGTGGCCGCAGAGACTAGCCTGAGTCAGGGCGCCGACGATGGCGTTGAATTCCGGAACCGCATACTCCAGATGCTTGCCGCTCTGTCTGGTCATGGCGAATAACTGTTCCACGCGTGGGGAGCCGAGTCGGCACGGCGTGCACTTTCCGCACGACTCGTAGGCCCCGAAGGAAAAGACATGGTGGGCGAGTTCCAGGATCGAGGTCCGGTCGTCGAAGGCCACGACTCCGCCGTGCCCGACCCCCGCCCCGATCTCCCGCAACTCTTCGAAGCCAAGCCGCGTGTCCAGCAGCTCCGGCGGGATCACCCCGGCCAGGGGTCCCCCGATGATTAGCCCTTTTAGCGGACCGGAGCGCAGACCGCCGCCCAGTCCCTCGACGACCTCCCGGAGGGTGGTCCCGAACTCCACCTCATACAGCCCAGGCCTTCGAAACAGCGAATTCAGCGACAGCAGTTTGGTCCCGCGACTCTGAGAAAATCCGAG
>PQAQ01000132.1 GCA_003105305.1 Candidatus Methylomirabilota bacterium | reverse complement strand
CCGGAGACCTTTGCGCCGTACCGAAGCGCCTGACGCTGGGCGTGCAGCCCAGGGAAAGCCGGGAGTAGCGCCGGGTGGATATTCATGATCTTGTAGCGATATTCCCGAATAAAATGAGGGCTTAGCAGGCGCATGAATCCGGCCAGACAGACCAGATCGACCTCGCGCTTACGGAGCAGATCGATAACGGTTGCATCAAACGCTTCGTTGCTTGGGTGCGGGCGCGGATCAACACATATCGCCTCAATCTCGTGTTGTCGGGCCAGAGCCAGCGCGCGCGCGTCCGCCACGTTGCTGATCACGATGGCGACACGCGCCTCGATCGTTCCGGCCTCACTGGCGTCGATAATTGCCTGAAGGTTACTCCCCCGACCGGAAGCCAGCACCCCAACACGGAGTTTTGTTTTGCTACACACCGAAAACTGGTTGGTCTGTTTCAACCGTCCTCCTTGAGAACGAGAACCGACAGTTCAAGATAACAAAAAGGCCGATGAGGGGCAAGCGGATAGAGCAAACGCCCAGAAAGGCATGGCGCTGAGGATCGCTGAGATCGTCTGTCATCGTAAAGAGGCAATGAGGCGCGCGGACTGAAAAAGTTCTTGACAGGTCTGATGGGGGATTGTATAAAAAACACGACTACTTCAATCGACTTAATCGATATTCGGCATGTGATTGAAAATGAAGGTGTCAACAAAAGGTGACTACGCGACGCGCGCGATGCAGGATCTGGCGCTTCGCTACGATCAGGGGCCGATTCAGATCGAGGATATCGCTCGGCGACAACACCTGCCGGTGCGGTACCTTGAGCAGATCCTGTTGAGCCTCAAGCGGGCTGGGTTTCTGGAGAGTAAGCGCGGCATGAGTGGGGGATACTTTTTGGCGAAGCATCCCCGAGAGATCACCGTCGGAGCGATCATCCGGGCCATGGAGGGCCCGATCGTTCCCATTTTCTGTGTCGGCAGTGCGCCGCGAGAGATCTGTATTGAAGAGCCCTACTGTTCCCTGCGGGACATCTGGGCCGATGTGCGGGATGCGGTAAGTAAGATCGTGGATCACACCACACTGGAAGACCTTTGCCGAAAGATTCGAATAAGACAGGATCGGGAGGGTGTCAACTACCAGATCTAGGGGGTCTGGGCAGCACGGAGGTTGGACGCGTCGATGCCGCGTGTGGTTCGAAATATTCTGGAGTTGATAGGCGAGACGCCGCTGGTTGAGCTACAGCGGATACGGCGTCGTGGGTCGGCCAGGATTCTCGGAAAGCTGGAGTCGCAAAATCCGGGCGGGAGCGTGAAGGATCGGATCGCCCAGGCTATGATCGAGGAAGCGGAGCGGAGCGGGCGTCTGAAGCCAGGTGATACCATCGTCGAACCGACCTCCGGCAATACTGGGATCGGGCTTGCAATCGTGGCGGCCGTAAAGGGATACCGTCTGATTCTCACGATGCCTGAAGATATGAGCGCAGAGCGGCGAAAGTTAGTCAGCCGGCTTGGGGCTGAGGTCATTCTGACCCCGGCCATCGAGGGAATGAGCGGCGCGGTCTACGCGGCAGAATCGCTTGTGGCGCAGAATCCCGGCTACTTCATGCCGCAACAGTTTATCAATCCGGCGAACCCCGACGTCCACCGTCGTACGACAGCTCAAGAGATTCTCAAGGCGACCGACGGTCAGATCGATGTTTTTGTGGCTGGTGTCGGGACCGGTGGAACAATTACGGGCGTAGGCGAGGTGTTAAAGAGGGAGGTCCCCGGCGTGCGGGTGATCGCGGTGGAGCCGGCGAGATCGCCCGTGTTGCAGGGCGGCAGGGCCCGGCCGCATGGCATCCAGGGGATCGGCGCAAGCTTCGTTCCCGGTGTGCTGAACATGCAGGTGATTGATGAAATCATCGCCGTCGAAGACGAGGACGCCTATCGGATGGCCTCTCGGCTCGGCAAAGAAGAGGGTCTTCTGGTGGGGATCTCGGCCGGGGCGAACGTCTGCGCCTCGGTAACGATCGCCGAGCGGTGTGAATCGAGAAAGGTTGTGGTCACAATCCTCCCCGATACAGGGGAGCGGTACCTATCGGTCCCATATTGACTGAAAAGGGAGTGTACGCATGAATGGTTGTGGTGATGTGAAGGTCTCTCAGGCAGGCCCATCAGCGGAGGGCGGCCGGAATGTGGCGATCCGCGTCTACATCCCAACCCCGTATCGAGGGCTGACCCAGAATCAGCCTCGTGTGGAGGGGCGAGGGGAGGATCTCGTGGAGCTTCTGGCGGATCTGGAGCGACGTTTTCCGGGGCTCCACCCGCTGGTATTCGACAAGATGGGCGAACTCCACCGTCACCTCAATGTCTATGTGAACAACGTGGCGGTCGAGGAATTAGGGGGGAAGCGGACTGCGCTCAAGGACGGAGACGAGGTCGCGTTGATTCCGGCTATGGCTGGAGGGGCGGGACCGTTCAACGAAGAGCAGATTCGCCGCTACAGCCGTCACATCATCCTGCCGGAGGTAGGCGGGAGGGGGCAGCGCAAGCTGCTGAACAGTTCGGCATTGCTCGTTGGCGCAGGCGGCCTTGGCTCCCCTGCGGCGCTCTACCTTGCTGCTGCCGGCGTCGGTCGCTTGGGCATCATCGATGCCGATGTGGTGGACCTGAGTAACCTGCAGCGCCAAATTCTTCACCATATGGATGATGTGGGACGGCCAAAGGTCATCTCGGCCGTCGACACCATCGGGCAGATCAATCCCGATGTCAAGGTGGAGCCGATTCAAGCGATCCTTTCCTCGGAGAACGCGAAGGAGGTCGTCAGCCAGTATGACGTCGTAGTCAATGGCTGCGACAACTTTCCGACCCGATACCTGGTCAACGACACCTGCGTTCTTCTGAAGAAACCGCTTGTGGACGGGAGTATCTTCAAGTTTGAAGGGCAGGTCACGGTTTTTCTCCCTGGGCAAGGCTGCTATCGCTGCCTGTACCCCGCGCCGCCCCCCCCAGGGCTTGTTCCGAGCTGTCAGGAGGCCGGCGTGCTGGGCGTGCTGTGCGGCATTGTCGGCAGTCTGCAGGCGATTGAGGCGATCAAGCTGCTGCTTGGGATCGGTGATTCGTTGGCGGGGCGGCTGCTGTTCTTTGATTCGTTGGGGATGGAGTTCAGGCAGGTGAAGGTCCGACGCGACGCCGACTGTCCGGTGTGCGGAAACCAACCAACCATTACAGACCTGATCGACTACCATGAGTTCTGCGGGGTGCCGGGCGGTGGACACTGAAGTTGCGAGCGGCGCCGCCATACTCCGGATGATGGGCCTTGGTCTCATCGTCGGGGCAGCTTTCGGATACGCCTTGCAGCGCGGTCGCTTCTGCATGAATTCGACGTTTCGCGATCTCCTGCTGGCGCGGGATCTGACGCTGTTGCGAGCGTACCTGTTGGCAGTGCTGGTTCAGATGGTCGGGGTGAGATCGATGGCCGCGTTCGGTCTGTTCGGATTGGGCGGCATTGCGCCATTCTTCTGGATGGCCACACTGTTCGGAGGATTTGTCTTCGGCCTCGGTATGGCCTTTTCCGGCGGTTGCGCAAGCGGCAGCACGTACCGGTCCGGTGAGGGGATGGTAGGCTCGATTATCGCGTTGCTCGGCTTTGTGTTTGGGATGATCATGACGAATGACGGCGTATTGGAGCCGGTACAAGCCGCTCTTCGAAGTTGGGTTATCGAGATCAATGGACAGCCGGCGACGCTGGATCGCCTGTTGGGGGTCAGCCCATGGATGCTGGCCGCGATCTTCGTGGCGCTTGGCGGATGGTGGCTTTTGAAAAGCCCGTCCGGCGGTTATGAGAGGGGGTGGGGCTGGGGCAGGAGCGGCTTGGCCATCGGCCTGATCGCGACGGCTGCCTGGCCGATCTCCGCCCTGACCGGACGAGAGTACGGCCTCTCAATTACCGAGCCGATTCGAACGATTTCAGGATTCCTGTTCACGGGCGAGATCGACCGACTGACGTGGGGCAGTTTCATGTGGGTTGGGCTCATTGCAGGCGCCCACGTGGCGGCGCGGTCGCACGGCGAGTTTGCCTGGCGCGCCCCCGGCGCTCGGCGTCTGCTTCAGGCGCTTGGGGGTGGTCTGCTGATGGGTGTGGGAGCGGCTATTGCGGGCGGATGCAACATTGGCCACGGTCTGACCGGAATACCGCTCTTCGGATTAGGCAGTATAACCGCTACCGTCAGCGTGATCTTAGGTGTCTGGACCGGGGTGTATTTCCTGTTTGGCGGTGTGGCGTTCGAACGTAGGGTGCAAAGCGTCCAGCGGGCGTAGGGTCTCCCTCGACGGCGTCACAAATCGAATGATGGGGGAAGCGATGGCGAAGCACTCACTCGATGTGACCGGAGAGATCTGTCCGTATCCGTTGATGTTGACCAAGCAGAAGATGGGAACGCTGACGGTTGGCGATCAACTGGTGGTAACGGTCGATTACGCAAAATCGGCCGAAGATATCCCCAGGTGGGCGCAAGGCGAAGGTCACTCGGTCCTCGCGATTTCAGAGGTCAGCGGGACACAGTGGGAAATCGTTTTGGAAAAGGCCTGAGTGCCATGAGTAGAGGAGGGCACGATGAGCGGGGCGCCTGAGCAGGTGACTGAGTCTTTAGATCTGAAGGGTGAGGTGTGCCCCTAYACATTTGTCAAAACCAAGTTGGCGCTGGAAGAGCTGAAAAGTGGCCAGGTGCTGAGGGTGATTGTGGACAACCCCGGCTCGGCGGCGAACGTTCCCAGAAGCCTGCACAGCGAGGGGCACGTCGTGATCGATGTCACACAACTCAACGATACCGACTGGGCGATTACGGTCAAAAAGGCCTGATCCATAGGGTAATCACGGCCTGGAACGAGACAGCCGACAAAGAGGACATGGATGAAATCAGACGATATTCTTAATGCAATCGGAAACACGCCGCTGGTGGAACTGCCGCGGATGAGCCCAAAGAAGGGGATTCGGATCTTCGCGAAACTGGAAGGTACGAATCCGACCGGCAGCCTGAAAGATCGAATCGTCAAGTATATGATCGAGCAGGCCGAGCGAAGCGGCGAGTTGACCAAGNNCCGGCGTACTCGGTCAAGTGCCGCATCGGAGCTTCGATGATCTGGGATGCCGAAGCCCGCGGCGTCCTGGGGCCGGGCAAGGAACTGATCGAGCCGACCAGCGGGAACACCGGTATCGCCTTGGCCATGATCGGACGACGGAAAGGGTACAAGGTTAAGGTCGTGATCCCGGAAAACGCGACGCCAGAGCGCCGCCAGCTCCTGGAGATCTTCGGCGCCGAGTTGATCTATTCGGACGGGACGAAAGGAAGTAACGGCGCCATCGAGTTGGCTCAAAAGCTGGTGGCGCAGGATCCGACCCTCTACATGCCCTTTCAGTACGGCAACCCGGCCAACCCGCTGGCCCACTATGAAACGACCGGGGTGGAGATCCTCAACGACGTTCCTGACGTCGATGTCTTTGTGGCCGGCCTTGGGACCGGAGGTACGCTGATGGGCGTCGGTCGGCGGCTGAAGGAGCATAACCCGAACACTAAGGTGATCGCGGTGGAGCCTCATCCGGGTGATCTGGTTCAGGGGCTTCGAAGTCTGGACGAAGGTTTCATTCCTCCGATTCTTGACACCAGCCTCCTGGATGGCAAGATCATGGTCGATTCCCGCTGCGCGTTTGCCGCGACCAAAGATCTGACCAATAAGGAGGGGATCTTCGCAGGCGTCTCTTCCGGCGCGGTTGTACATGTGGCGATCCGGGCGGCGCATCGGATGGAGAAGGGGAACATCGTGGTGATCCTGTGTGATACCGGATGGAAGTATATCAGTCTCGGTGTCTGGCACAAGGAGTTTCCGGAGTTTGGTGAGAACATGTACAGTCACCTCTGGTGGTAGGATGGTGCTTGCTGAGCGGGACCTGAGCGAGATCTTTGCGCATGCCGAGGAGGCGTACCCCGAGGAGGCCTGCGGGATCGTCATCGGGAAGCCCGGCAATCCGGACACCCATGCGGTCCGCCGATGCGGGAACCTTGCGAACCAGTATCACCGGGACGATCCGATTCGGAATCCGAGAGACGCGAAGACCGCCTACATCATGGACCCGAAGGACCTCCTGCGGATTCAAAGCGAAGCAGATACGAATGGCTTCGAGTTCGTCCTTCTTTATCATTCACACCCGGATCATGAAGCGTATTTCTCCGAGACCGATCGAGAGCTGGCGTTGTTCGGCGATGAACCGGTGTGGCCGCAGCTACGCTATCTCGTTGTGTCTGTAAAGAATAGAAAGGCGGCATACTTCAAGCTCTTCAGTTGGGATGGTATCGAAAAACAGTTCAGAGAAGAACCCTCTACTGTTGGCGAACTGATCGACTAGCTTTTCTTTCGGGTTTTTTGAGGATACGACACGCGGTGGGCGAAGTGCCGACAAATAAGCGACGGATGTCGCAAGATATATGTAGGGCGAGCGCATGATGAACGTTGACGCCGGGCAGATTACGCTTATCGGCATCACGCTCTTTGCGGCTGCTGTCAATGGGGCGCTGGGGTACGGGTTTTCATCGTTGACCGTTCCTGTCGCTCTCCTTTTTTACGCCAACAGAATCTTGAACCCTGCCTTGGTGTTGCTGGAGGTAGCGCTTAACAGCTATGTGTTGCTTGTGAACTGGGGGAGTATTCGAAAGATCTGGAAGCGGGTACTGCCGATCGTGTGCGGTCTGGTTCCGGGTATTATCGGCGGGAGCTATGCGCTCTCGATAGTCGGTCCGGAATGGCTCAAGTTGATCACCTATCTCATTGTGCTGCCCTTGATCCTGCTGCAAGCGGCCGGGGTAAGACGGCCGATTCGGTCCGAACGACTCATCGGTGTTCCGTTCGGTGCCGGTGTGGGTGTCCTCTACTCAACGACGACGATCTCCGGTCCTCCACTCGCACTGCTATTCAATAATCAGGGCTTTGTGAGAGGGGAATTTCGGGCTGCGTTGGGTCTCATCAGAGTCGTCGAGTCGACCGTAACGGCAACCGCATATTATTTCCTTGGAGTATACACCGCGGAGAGCACCGGACTTCTGTGGCTCATCGTTCCGAGCGTTGCGGTTGGGATCCCGGCAGGGGCCTATATCATCAGCCGGATCAATGCTGAAACGTTCAGACGAATCTGCATGAGCTTTGATGCCTGGGTGGTGGGCTTTGGCCTGTCCAAGGTGCTGATTGATCTGAGGCTGATGACCAGCCCGATCGGCTACGTGGTCTGGCTGGCCGTGATTCTGATCGATCTGACGTTACTCTACGGCTTTTTTATGCGGGGATCGGAGTTCGCGACGCCCGCCTTGGGTATCGAGGTTCCTGACGGCGGTTCCGGCCTTATG
>PQAQ01000131.1 GCA_003105305.1 Candidatus Methylomirabilota bacterium | reverse complement strand
CGCTACCTGGAAAACTTGGGGTAACGAAATGTACAGGGTGCGGGACACGAAATCCCCCCTCTCCCCCCTTTTGAAAAGGGGGGTTGGGGGGGATTTGGCACAGTGGGACTGAGATCATGGCGATGAAACCGATGAAAGCGCTCCTCGACCTGGAGGCGGGGATGCAAATCGTTATGGACGCCGCGCGGCCGATAGAGCGGACCGAGCAGGTGACGCTGCTCGAGGCGGTGGGCCGGGTGCTGGCCGAAGAGATCTGCGCGTCGATGGATGTGCCGCCCTTTGCTCGAGCGGCCATGGACGGGTACGCCGTCAGGGCCGAGGATACCTTCGGTGCGAGTAACTTTTCACCCAGGATTCTGGAGCTGATCGAGGTGATTCACGCCGGAGAGTCGGCGCGCCTCAGCGTCCGTCCGGCGACCTGCATCCAGGTGGCGACGGGCGCCCCGATGCCCGACGGCGCCGACGCCGTCGTGATGGTGGAAGATACGGAGCTGGACGGAAGCGCCGTAAGGGTCTATAAGCCGGTCTATCCGCAGCAGCACGCCTCGCCGATGGGCGAGGACATTGAGTCGGGAAGCCGTGTCCTGCAGCGCGGGATGCGCCTGGATCCGAGCAAGATCGGCGTGCTGGCCGCCCTTGGGTTTCAAAATGTCGCGGTGTATCAGAGGCCTACAACCGCTGTCATTCCTTCCGGCAATGAAATCCTTATGCCCGGAGAGCTGCTTACCCCGGGGAAGATCTACGACATCAACTCGTATACGCTATCGGCGCTCATCAGCGAGAACGGCGGCTTGCCGCACATCTTCCCGATCATGAAGGATACGTTGGAATCGGCGATCTCGACGATCCGAGAGGCCCTCGCGTACGACCTCATCGTCCTGTCTGGCGGCAGCTCTGTCGGTGAGCGGGACATGATGGTCGAGGCGATTCTGCAGATGGGGGAGATCAAATTTCACGGCATCGCCGTCAAGCCGGGGAAACCGACCCTGTGCGGCGTTGTGGAGGGCCATCTGTTAATCGGGATGCCGGGCTATCCCACGTCATGTCTGACCAACGCGTATGGGATTCTGGCGCCCGCGCTTCGGAAGATGTCACGGCTTGGCAAGCGCGCGCTCGCCTCCTTGAGGGCGCCGATGGCCCGACGATACACCTCGACCATCGGGCGGCACCAATACCTGCCTGTCCGCCTCGACGGCGGAGAGGTCGTTCCGGTGTTCAAGGAGTCAGGCGCCATCACCTCGATGGCTGACGCAGAAGGGTATATCGAGATTCCCGCCAATGTGGACCTCCTCGAAAAGGGAGAAGCTGTGGAGGTCCTCCTGTTTTGACCACCTTTCCGGTTGGCCTCGGCGTTCTGTCAGGGCGGCACTGTCTGGAGGCGACTTCGTCATGGATCTGACGCTCATCAAACAACTGGCCATCCCTTCAACCTCCAAGATCGTGCTGTTTGTGGCTGATGGTCTTGGGGGTCTGCCGAGAGAGGCGGATGGTCGAAGTGAAATGGAGGTCGCGGAACTCCCCAACCTGGATGCGCTTGCCGCTCGTTCGCAGTGCGGTCTGATCGATATGGTGGGCCCGGGGATTATCCCTGGGAGCGGGCCTGGACATCTTGCCCTCTTCGGCTATGATCCGTTTACGTTCCAGATCGGCCGAGGGGTTCTTGAGGCCTGCGGCATCGACCTGGAGCTTCAACCGGGCGATGTGGCAAGCCGGGGCAACTTCTGCACGCTGGATGAAGAGGGAAGGGTGACAGACCGGCGCGCCGGTCGAATTACGACCCAGACCTGTGAGCGCCTGTGCCGGCAACTCGGTCAGATCCGAGTCGACGGGGCGGAGGTCATTGTCCGACCCGTCAAGGAGCATCGGTTCGTCGTGATGTTTCGGGGGGCAGGGCTCTCTGATGCCCTTACCGACTCCGATCCGCAGGCCGCAGGAGCGAGACCTCTTGCTGTAAAAGGTATCGGGCAGGAGGCAGAACAGACGGCCGCGCTGGTGAATCAATTCATCGAACAGGCCCGCGAACTGCTCAAGAAAGAGTATCCGGCCAATATGATCCTGCTCAGGGGCTTTGCCGTACCGCCAAAATTGCCGGCGTTTCCAGAGCTGCTGCGGCTCCGCGCGGTTGCGATCACCTGTTATCCGATGTACCGCGGTCTTGCCAAGCTCGTCGGCATGGAGTCGCTGCCTTTCTGCGCCGACCTGAATGAGGAACTCCGAACCCTGTCGGCCAACTACGATCACTACGATTTCTTTTACGTCCATTATAAAGGGACCGATCGAGCCGGCGAGGATGGCGACTTTGACGCGAAGGTGGCGGCGTTGGAAGAGGTAGACCGACGAATTCCCGAGTTTCTCGCACTTCACCCGGATGTGTTTATTGTGACCGGCGACCATTCCACGCCGGCTGTTCTAAAAACCCATAGCTGGCATCCGGTCCCCTTTCTGCTCTGGTCGCGATGGTCTCGCCCAAGCGGGATCGGAAAGTTTACGGAGCGAGAGTGCGCCCTTGGACCATCGGGTACCATGCGAGCGGTCGACCTGACACCCCTTGCAATGGCTAACGCAATGAGATTCAAGAAGTTTGGAGCATAGAGCGGAAGCGGACGAGGATGGCGAGATCAACGTTGAATTCACCGTCGCATAAGAGTATTCTTGCGCTAGGCATAAACGAGCAGTCCGTGGGTCCAGGCGAAACATCAGGACATTACCTGTCCTTATAGCTGACCGATCGCAGAGACGTCATCATCGCAATAAACACTATAGACAGGCAGATGCAGTCGACGCACATGGCTGTGACACTTCCCATCTACATGGATCATATGGCAACCACGCCAGTCGCTCCAGAGGTGTTCGAGGTCATGCGTCCGTATTTCTGCGAGCGGTTCGGCAACCCGGCCTCTCGAAGCCACTCTTTTGGCTGGGTGGCCGAAGAGGCGGTGGAGCTTGCCCGCGCGCAGGTCGCGCGCCTGCTTGGCTGTAAAGCGGCAGAGATCGTCTGGACGAGCGGCGCCACGGAGGCGAACAACCTTGCGATCAAAGGGGTCGCCGCGGCTTACCGGGAGAAGGGTCGGCATATCGTCACGTCGCAAATCGAACATCACGCTGTTCTCGACACCTGTAAGCGCCTTGAACGAGAGGGGTACGAGGTCACCTACCTTCCTGTGGATCAGGACGGTCGTATCGATCCGGCCGACGTTGAGCGGGCGATCAGAAAAGACACGATCCTCATTTCCATCATGGCGGCGAACAACGAAATCGGGACGCTGCAACCGATTGCCGAAATCGGACTGATTGCGAAACGTCATGGCGTGCTGTTCCATACCGACGCGGCACAGTATGTCGGGAAGCTTCCACTCTCGGTAGACGACTGGCAGGTCGATCTTCTATCGGCGTCGGCGCATAAATGTTACGGTCCGAAGGGGGTGGGCGCGCTCTATGTGCGGATGTCGAGACCCCGCGTTAAGCTGGTCCCTCAGATGGACGGGGGCGGCCACGAGAAGGGCCGCCGATCCGGGACGCTCAATGTCCCCGGGTGCGTCGGATTCGGCGCGGCTTGTGCCCTCGCCGAGCGCGAGCTTGAGACGCAGCCTGTACGATTGCGGCTACTTCGTGAACGGTTACGGAACGAGCTCGAATCCGGGCTTGACTACCTGCGTTTCAATGGTCACCCGACCGAGCGCCTGCCAGGCAACCTGAATGTCTCCTTTGAGTTTGTCGAGGGCGAGTCATTACTGATGGCGTTAAGGGAGATCGCGGTCTCGTCCGGTTCGGCCTGCACCAGCGCTACGACTGAGCCGTCGTACGTCCTGCTGGCGATCGGTCTGAATGTAGAACTGGCGCATGCCAGCATCCGTTTCGGGCTTGGTCGGTCCAACACGGAGGAAGAGGTCGACTATGTCGGCGCTCGCGTGATAGAAAATATCGACCGCCTGCGGGCGTTGTCACCGTCGTATGAGATGGTGCGTGAGGGGATCGGCGTCAAAGGGACGCCGTGGAATCTCCGGGCGTATTGAGATGGGCAGCGTGAGGGACCTCGGGTTGACGGACATGGACGCCAAGCCTTCTAAGGCCGAAGAAGAGGAGTTTGAACGAGGTCTCCTCCTGACGACCCTCGATAGCCTGGTCAATTGGGCGAGGAAGTCATCAATCTGGCCGGCAAGCTTCGGGCTGGCCTGCTGCGCGATTGAGATGATGGCAACAGGGGCGTCACGTTTCGACCTGGCTCGTTTCGGGGCCGAGGTCTTTCGCGGATCGCCGCGGCAGTCTGATCTGATGATTGTGGCTGGCCGCGTGAGCCGCAAGATGGCGCCGGTGCTCAGACGGATCTACGATCAGATGCCTGAGCCCAAATGGGTGATCGCCATGGGCGCGTGTGCGTCCTGCGGCGGGATCTTCAATACCTACACTATCGTACAGGGCGTGGATCAGATCGTTCCGGTTGACGTCTATGTGCCGGGGTGCCCGCCGAGGCCTGAACAGTTGATCCACGGGATCATGCTGTTGCAGGAAAAGATTGCAAGGGAGCGGCCGAGCAAGCGGGGGCTGTTTCACGTCCCTTGGCGACGGGTGGCGTAGGGAGGACGCGGCGTGCGGCGCGTCTGAGGCGGCGACAATGATTGGCGAGATCCTCAAAGGGATGGCGACGACGTTCAAACATATCTTCCGGAAGCCGGTGACGGTTTCCTATCCGGAGGAGCGGCTTCCGCTTGCCCCGCGTTACCGCGGCCTGCATATGCTCGTGGTGGGCGACGACGGGATGGAGCGGTGCGTAGGCTGCGAACTGTGCGCGGTCGCCTGTCCGGCGGATGCGATCTATGTTGAGGCGGCCGAGAACACCGAGGAGGAGCGCCACTCCAGGGGCGAGCGGTACGCGAAGGTGTACAAGATTCACATGCTGCGTTGCATCTTTTGCGGTTACTGCGAGGAAGCGTGTCCGGAGGAGGCGATTGTGCTGGGCAAGCGGTACGAACTTGCGTCCTACGAGCGGGGCGATTTTGTGTATGGGAAGGCGCGTCTGATGACGCCGCTGACCGAGGCGCTGAAACAGCGTCCCGACCTTCACCCTGACTGGTAGCC
>PQAQ01000130.1 GCA_003105305.1 Candidatus Methylomirabilota bacterium | reverse complement strand
GAAAAGGAGATGCGAAAGGCGATTGAGGCCACACTGAGGGGCTTCAATGGCGTTCGAACCGGTCGGGCCTCGCTTACATTGCTGGACGGTCTCATGGTCGAGGCCTACGATTCGGTTGTTCCGGTCAATCAGGTAGCGACCCTGGCAGTGCCGGAGACGAGGATGATTACGGTGCAGCCGTGGGATCCATCGCTGCTGGCGGCCATCGAGCGGGCCGTCCGTAAGTCCGACTTGGGGGTCACGCCGACCAATGACGGGAAGATCATCAGGATTGCGATTCCGTCGTTAACCGAGGAGCGTCGCAAAGAGCTGGTAAAGGTGGTGAAAAAGATCGCCGAAGAGGGTCGAGTCGCGATCCGCAACGCTCGTCGCGAAGCCAACGAGGCGCTAAAACGAGAGGAGCGGGAGAAAGAGGCCTCTGAGGACGACGTGAAGCATGGTGTAGACGTCATCCAGGAGTTGACGAATCGGTTGGTCCATGAGGTTGACGGATTGCTGGCTAAGAAGGAAAAGGAAATTATGGAGTTTTAGGGATCAATCCTGTTGCCCGCCGGGGCGGCGCGACGATCCGGAGCGCAAATACGGGCGTTCAAGGTCGGTGTATGCATCTAAAAAGGATCCTCAGCGCTGCTATTCTCCTTCCAGCATTTCTTCTGCTCGTTCTGTACGGCACCGCTCTTCACTTTTTCTTGCTTATCGCGTTCGCGATTCTGATCGGACTGTATGAGTTCTACGGCATGGCGAAGGCCGGCGGCTGGCATCCGTTGACGCCCCTGGGGATGGGGTGCGGCGTGGCGCTGAGTTGCATAGAGTTTTTCGGGGCGCCGTCGCCTTGGCTGATAGCTGGTGTCGCAGGAACGATCATACTGCTGCTTATCGGACTCCTGGGAGGGACGGACCAGAAAGAGGCCCTGTTGCGAGGGGCCATCACACTGTTCGGACTGATCTATGTCGGAGGGTTGCTAAGCTTTCCCGCGCTCCTGCGGTCCATGGAGCTTGGACGCACGTATATATTGTATCTGGTGTTCGTCACGTGGGCGGGGGATACTGGAGCGTTTTACGTGGGCTCGACAATGGGGAAGCGACTGCTGTGTCCGTCTATCAGTCCGCGTAAGACAGTAGAAGGGAGCGTGGGTGGACTGATCTGTTCGGTTGTGGCGTCCGGTCTGGCCAGGTGGTGGTTCTGGGAGGGGCTAGGGGCGATTGAGCTTGTCGTGATGGGTGTGGGACTTGGTGTGATGGGCCAGCTTGGGGATCTGTGCGAGTCGATGCTGAAACGGAGTGCCGGGGTGAAGGATACCGGCGTACTGATTCCCGGGCACGGCGGCCTGCTGGACCGAGTGGATAGCCTCCTCTTTACCGCGCCGGTCCTGTACGTGGCGGTCCTCGCGGGGTGGGTATAATGCCGGTGTTGCTGGCTGCGCTGTCCGGAGGATTTCTTATTCTTGCATTTCCTATCCCCGACATAGGATGGTTGGCGTTCATAGCCCTTAGTCCATTACTGTGGGCTATTCGCGGTCAGACGCCTGTTCGAGCGTTTTATCTTGGGACGGTTGCCGGACTGCTCTTTTACCTCATCAGCGTCTCCTGGGTCACGAATTCTATGACGGCATACGGCGGTGTGCCGTTCGCGCTGAGCGCGCTTGCACTGCTCATCCTGGCGGTCTACCTCGCGCTCTACCTTGGAGTATTTGCCATGGGCGCCGCGTGGACGGCGGATCTATCCTGGCCGCTTAATCTGCTCGTCCCTTCGGCTCTGTGGGTGAGTCTTGAGTATCTGCGAACGTATGCGTTGACAGGATTTCCGTGGATTCTTCTGGGGTATACGCAATATCGGAGCAGCGCGCTTCTGCCGATTGCCGCGGTTGCGGGAGTGTACGGTCTTTCGTTTATCGTCGTCCTCGTCAATGTCGCCCTTGTCCAGGTGGTCGGAGGCGCGCCTGCCCGTCTTTGGTCGATCGGCTTGACCGGCGCGATTGTGGTAACCCTGATTGTGTCGCCTCGACTTCTGTCGCCTGTTTCGACCGCGCTCAATAGAGCGCCGGCTACATCTGCCGATTCGAACCGGGAACTGAGAGTTGCCCTCGTCCAAGGTAACATCGATCAGGGACTGAAGTGGGATCCGTCGATGCAGGCGGCCACCATCGAACAGTATCGTCATCTCAGTCTGGAGGCGGCGAAGGATGCCCCCAGCCTCATCGTGTGGCCTGAAACCGCCGTACCGTTTTTTCTTCGGTATGAGCCGGCGTTGCTTGCCCGCGTCGCGGATATCGCCGCCGAGACCGGCAGCTATCTTCTGGTAGGCAGCCCGGATGCCGAACCGGCGGCATCCGCCGCCGACGGGACGCGCTATCGCAACAGCGCTTTTCTGATTTCACCGCGACGGCAACTCCTCGCCAGGTACGATAAGATGCACATGGTTCCATTCGGGGAGTATGTTCCCCTGAAGTCGCTGTTGTTCTTTATCAACAAGCTGGCGTATGGAATCGGCGACTTCGAGGCCGGGCAGACCTACACCGTACTGGATATCCCGGATGGTCGTTTTGGAGTCACGATCTGTTATGAGGCGATTTTTCCGGATCAGGTGCGACGCTACGTGAAAGAAGGTGCGGAGTTTCTGGTCAATATTACGAACGATGCCTGGTTTGGCCGGTCGGCTGCCCCAGCCCAGCATCTGGCCATGGCCGTCCTTCGAGCAGTCGAGAACCACCGTTATCTGGTTCGAGCTGCCAATACAGGCATTTCCGCTATTGTGGATCCGAACGGCCGGATTCTTCGGGCTTCGGAACTCTTTGTGCCTGTCGTCATTGCTGACCGGATTCGCCTGGAGCGGACGCAGACGTTTTATACTCGTTTCGGTGATCTCTTTGCTTGGATCTGTACCATTTTTATCGTTACAGTGTTCACGACAACGCGGGCTCGGGGCGCAGCGAGAATCGCTTCGACGCCCGCGGCCGCTTCACAAAGGAGGCTACAATGATCGCGGAGTTCGCGCGCACACTCGATGGCCTGAAGGATAGGCTCCACACCCTCCGGGACTGTCTTTGACGTTGCTGGCAAACAGGCGCGGCTGGCCGCGATCGAAGAGATGCTCCATT
>PQAQ01000129.1 GCA_003105305.1 Candidatus Methylomirabilota bacterium | reverse complement strand
TCCCAGGCGCCGCCGGTATTAGCAAGGAAGACCGCCATCAACTGGCCGGTCAGGATCGCGCCCGCGAGGAAGCCGCCCAGCGCCGGCGCGCCGAAGGCGAAGGCCACCAGGATCGGGCTGACAATCGAGAGGACACCCGGTCCCAACAGCTCCTTTTGCGCAGCAGCCGTCACGATCTCCACGCACCGACCGTAGTCTGGCTTGTCCTTGAACTCCATAATCCCCGGCTTCTCTCGAAACTGCCGCCGCACCTCCTCTACCAACAGAAAGGCTGCCCGGCTTACGGCCTGAATCGCAAAGGAGGAGAACAGGAACGGAACCGCGCCGCCGATCAGGAAGCCGATGAAGACCTCCGGCAGATTCACCTGGATCCCCGTCTCGAAGAGATGCGCCTCGTCGATGAAGGAACGGAAAAGCGAGACGGCGGCGATGACCGCTGTGGCAATGGCCAGTCCCTTCGTCAGGGCCTTGGTGGTGTTACCGACCGCATCGAGCTTGGCGACAATGCGATGGGCCTCGATCCCCGACGGGGTTGTCGGATTGTTCTTCAGCGCGCCCGACATCTCGAAGATACCGTTGGCGTTGTCGGAGATGGGGCCGAAGGTATCTTCAGCCAGGACGAAGCCGGTCGTGGCCAGCAGCCCCAGTCCGGCCAGAGCGATCCCATAGGCCGACAACGAAACGCTCCCGCCGAAGATACTGAAGGCGCCGAAGATCGTGGCGGCAATAGCCAGGATAGCCCATACACTCGACTCCAGACCCGCGGCGAATCCGGAAAGGATCAGCGTAGCCGGGCCGGTCCGGCTGGAATAGGCGATCTCGGTCACCGGTTTCTTCTCAGTGGCCGTAAAGTACTCCGTCAACCACTGGATCAACAGCGCCAGCGCGATCCCCATCACATTGGCCAGAAATACACGCCACCAGATCGCCCCGTACTTCTCACTGACAATGTCACCCAGGTAGAGGTAACTCACTATCCAGAAGCCCACGATGGAGCTCAATGCCGCGACCCAAAACCCCATATTGATCGGTTTCATCGGATTCATACCCGGATCGTCCTTCCCCCGGACGCACCAGGTTCCAAGGATCGAGCCAAAGACGCCTACAGCACGGATCAGCAAGGGGTAGATAATCAGGGCCAGAACCACCTTAGACGCGCTCGCAGCGCCGCCGAACGATTCAACGAAGTCCTTGTCCAGCATCGCCCCGGCGCCCAGGATGATGGCCGCCACAAGCGTCACCTCGTACGACTCAAAGACGTCGGCCGCCATCCCGGCACAGTCGCCGACGTTATCACCGACATTGTCGGCAATCGTCGCGGCGTTGCGCGGGTCATCCTCGGGAATCCCCTTTTCGACTTTGCCGACCAGGTCGGCCCCCACGTCAGCCGCCTTCGTGAAGATACCACCCCCCATGCGCATGAAGAGGGCTGCGAGCGAACCGCCAAAGCCAAATCCCACGAGCACCTTCATGGCGTGCTCTTTAAACAGCAGGAAGATAATGGTGGCGCCCAGGAGTCCGAGACCGACAGTAAACATCCCCGAGACCGTCCCGGCCTGAAAGGCGATCTCCAGCGAGCGCTTGAAGCTGCTGAGCGCGGCGGCTGCCGTCCGCACATTGCCCTTGACCGCCAGCCACATCCCGACATATCCCGCGCCATAGGAGGCGCCGACCCCCATGAAGAAGGCGAGCGACACGCCAAGCGGCAGCAGCATTCCCTCGTACAGCCCACGATACATGAAGAAGAGGCCGATCGTGATCGCGATGACGAACCAGATCATCGTCTTGACCTGTCGCGCGAGATAGGCCAGCGCGCCCTCTTCAATCGCCTTCGCCACATCCTGCATCGCCTGACTGCCTGGATCTTCCCCGATAATCTTCTTCGCCAGGTAGGCGCCATACCCCAGGGCGATGAAGGCTGACACCAGGACAAACCAGAGGATCTTCCATTCCTGCGGGCCAAAGGTTGGCAATACGATACTGGCTTCACTCATGCAGCATGTCTCCTCATTAACTGATAGCTGACAGCGATTGACGCCGACACCGCGTGTCGGCAAACGGACAGCGTTCTTCTACCTTATTCACTGAAAGAGGTTGCTCACGAATGCGGCACGCCGCGTCCCGGCAATGCCCGAGCAAGGATTGATCAGCCCCGGGATGGGAGCTCCCTGCCCTTGAGCGGGATCTTTACACGCGCTCCGGCCCTTCTCTAGTCCGTAAAGAGGCGGAGTTGCTCCTGGTTCTCCTCGACAAAGGGAACGGGGTAGAAGCCGCTGAAGCAGGCGTCGCAGAAACTCGCCGCCCCCTGGTTCTCCTTCCCCGTCGCCTGTAGCAATCCCTTCAGACTCAGATAGCCGACGCTGTCGGCCCGCAGATAGCGTCGAATCTCCTCGACGTCATGCGTGGACGCGATCAGCTCCTTGCGTGTCGGGGTGTCGATACCATAGTAGCAAGGAGCAATCGTGGGGGGTGAGCTGATCCGCACATGGACTTCCGATGCGCCCGCAGCCCGAATCATCGAGACGATCTTCCGGCTCGTCGTTCCACGAACGATAGAGTCGTCGATAACGACTACGCGCTTCCCCTCCAGCAACTCCTGAATGGCGTTCAGTTTGATCTTAACTCCGAAGTGTCGAATCGCCTGCTTCGGTTCAATAAAGGTCCGGCCGACATAGTGATTGCGGATCAGGCCGTGCTCAAATGGCAGCCGCGCCTCTTCCGCAAAACCGAGCGCGGCGGGCACGCCGGAATCGGGAACCGGGATCACGACATCCGCCTCGACCGGATGCTCGCGCGCCAAATATCGGCCGAGATCTTTTCGAATCCTTGCGACCGATCGACCGAATAAAAAACTGTCCGGTCTGGCGAAGTACACGTACTCAAAGATGCACTGCGACTTTGGCGCCGGTGGAAACGGGTAAAAACTCTGCACGCCGTTTTCATTGATCCGAATGAACTCGCCGGGCTCGATGTCACGGACAAACTGCGCCTCAATCAGATCAAACGCGCAGCTCTCCGACGCCAGGATCCAGGCATCGCCCAGTTTTCCCAACGATAGCGGACGGAATCCGTAGGGATCGCGAACCCCCAACAACTCGGTCTCATTCATGATGACCAGGGAATACGCGCCGCGAATCTGACTGAGCGCGTCGATTGACGCCTCCAACAGATTCGGTTCCCGCGAACGCGCGATCAGATGCACGATTACCTCGCTGTCGGTTGTCGAGCCGAATATCGAGCCCCGCGCTTCCAGGTCATGGCGGATCTTCTCAGCGTTGGTCAGATTGCCGTTATGCGCCAAGGCGATCTGGCCCCGCAGATAGCCGGCCAGCAGCGGCTGCGCATTTTTGAGCTGCGAGCTCCCTGCCGTCGAATAACGGACATGTCCGATGGCCAGCGCGCCCTTGAGTCGACGAAGCCTGGTCTCGGAAAATACGTCGGCGACCAAACCCATCGCCTTTTCCAGATGCAGCGACGTGCCGTCAGAGGTCACGATGCCGGCGCTTTCCTGGCCCCTGTGCTGAAGCGCATATAGCGCCAGATAGGCCAGGTTGGCGGCCTCGGGGTGACCGTAGATCCCGACCACCCCGCACTCCTCACGAAACTTATCGACCTGAACCTCACCCACGACCGCGTCCTGTCCTCATCTACAGCACTCGCTTGAGTCCATGGAGAGCCTGGCGAGTCCGATGCTCGTTTTCGACAAGCGCAAAACGAACATACGCATCGCCGTACTGTCCAAATCCGATCCCCGGTGAAACGGCGACCTTCGCCTTGTCGAGGAGGAATTTCGAAAATTCGAGCGACCCCATACTCGCATAGGCTTCGGGAATCTTGGCCCAGACAAACATCGTACCCTTCGGCTTCGAGAGCGGCCACCCGATCCGGTTCAGCCCGTCCACCAGGGCATCACGACGCGACCGGTAGATTTCCACCGTCTGCCCAACGCAAGCCTGCGGGCCGTTCAGCGCGATGATCGCCGCGATCTGAATCGGCTGAAACATCCCGTAATCCAGATAGCTTTTAAGTCGCGTCAGGGCGGAGATAATCTGCGGGTTGCCGACGCAGAACCCCACCCGCCAGCCCGGCATATTATAGCTCTTGGAGAGCGTGAAGAACTCGACCCCGATCTCTTTTGCCCCTGGGACTTGCAGCAGACTGGGCGCCTGATACCCATCAAAGGTCAGATCCGCATAGGCCAGATCGTGAACCAGGATAAGATGATGCTCCTGTGCAAACGCTACGACCTTTTCGAAAAAGGGCAGGTCCACGGTGGCAGTGGTGGGATTGTGGGGAAAACTCAGGATCAGCAGTTTTGGCGGCGGCCAACTTTCCCGATGGGCGGTCACAAGCGCCTCATAGAAATC
>PQAQ01000128.1 GCA_003105305.1 Candidatus Methylomirabilota bacterium | reverse complement strand
CACGCAGCTTGCCGGGGCCTGAGGCAGCGATGGCCGAGCTGACCGCGACGATCATCACCCACAACGAAGAAGCGAATATCCGGGCGTGCCTGGAGAGCCTGACGTGGGCGAAGGAGATTGTCGTCGTCGATTCAGGAAGCTCGGATCGCACGGTGGAGATCTGCCGAGGCTACACCGACCACGTGTTCCGCAATCCATGGACCGGATTTATCGAGCAGAAGAACTTTGCGACCTCGCGGGCGACGTATGATTGGATTCTGAACATCGACGCTGATGAACGAGTGCCGGATGAGCTGCGTCAGGCCATCGAGCGTGAGTTGTCGGCGCCCCGTTGCGACGGGTACTGGATCGCCCGCAGGAACTACTTCCTGGGGCGATGGATGCGGCACGGGGGCTGGTACCCCGATCGCGTCCTTCGTCTGTTCGATCGGCGCAAGGGGCGGTTTGGGGGCGTGAACCCCCACGCCCGTTTCGTCATGCCGGAAGGCTCTGTGGAATTCATACGCAGCGACCTGATCCACCTGACCTATCGCGACTTCTCTCAGTACCTCAGGAAACAGGATCAGTATACCGGTGTCTCGGCGGAGGAGCGGGTGACGAGGGGGCGTCGGCCGGGATCGGTCACCGGCGCGGAGATGTTGGCGCGCGCGTCCGTGAAGTTCGCGCAGGCGTATCTGCTCAAGCGAGGCTTCCTGGATGAGATGCCGGGATTGATCGGGGCCCTGGGCGCCGCCTATTTCAATTTCATCAAATATGCGAAGATCTGGGAGTTGGGACTTGATGCGCGGTCAGGACAGGAGACCGGAGGTCCGCGAGTGCGGCATGATGTGCCGGCCATTCAACCTTACCTGAGGAAGCTGGATGCTGAAATACGGATCGAGGCGCGGGAGATTCGGGCGCGGCACACACACATCGGTTGGCTCGACCTGACCATCAGGCCTTTGGCCGCCTTTCTGAATGTCTATCTGCTCAAGCAGAGATTTCGTGACGGCCGCCATGGGCTGGTCGATGCCGCCCTGCGCAGTTTACGCGCCTTTGCCTGCTACGTCGGGGCTTGGGAACTGGGCAGAGATCTCGGATAGGCTGGAGACGGAATGGCTGTGCACAGGATCCTCTATGTGCATCGATCAAGTAGCCCGACGTACGGCGGCGCGCTCGTCGACCTGCGCAATATCCTGTCCCGCCTTGACCGGCGACACTGTGAGGCTGTCGTCCTTCTGTCCCGTGGGAACGAACCGCTGTCAATGTTTCGGACGCTGGGCGTGGAGACGACCCTCCTTGGGCTTCCAGCTCTCAGGAAGGGAAAATCGCTCCCCTTGCTTCCCTGGGCCGTTCTCAGATTGCAGCGACTGATTCGCGCCAAACACATCTCGCTCGTCCACGTCAACGATGTCGATGATGCGGCGATTGTGGCGGTGGCCTGCCGCCTGGCCGGGATTCCATGTGTGGTCCATGTCCGCAGCGAAATGGCGCCGAATAAATTCCGGAAGCTGCGATTGCAGTGGGCCGATAGGCTCATTGCGGTTTCTCGGGGGGTGCGAGACCAGGCTCTGCTGGCTGGGATCGCGCCTGAAAGGGTCGCGACGGTTTATAGCGGGATCGATCCGGAGCGGGTTAACGCGAATGGAGACGGCCAAAGAATCCGGCGAGAATACGGTATTGCGCCTGAAACCATTGTGGTGGGGAGCGTCGCAAACATCGTTCCTGTCAAGGGATACGAGTTCCTGATCAGGGCCGTGGCCACGGCCCGACAGACAACCGATGACTTGGCCTGCCTTATTGTGGGGGCAGACGAGCGCGGGTTGCAGGTCAGTTTACAGGAATTGGGAGACTCCCTCGGCCTTCGCGGCAGGCTGCGCTTTGCGGGGTTTCAGGAGACGACATTGCCGTACCTTGATGCTATGGACCTGTTTATGTTGTCTTCGATTGAGGAAGGGTTTGGTCTGGTGCTGCTGGAGGCGATGGCCGGCGGGAAGCCGGTCATTGCGACGGCAGCGAGTGGACCGTGTGAAATCGTGGAGGATGGACGGACCGGTCTGTTGGTGCCGCCACGAGATCCTGACGCCATGGCCAAGGCTCTCGTGGACCTGCTGCGGGATCCGAAGCGGAGAGTCCAGATGGGAAGAGCCGGCCGGGAGCGGGTCAGAACCGTATTCGGTCTCGATTCCCAGATGGCGAACCTGACGGCGTTGTACGATCAATTGCTGCGGGAAAGACGGCCCATACCTCGTGGATAATCGGGTGAGAAACGTCGAGCGGTCGATGGGGATAGGTCAGGGAGAGGCGGCGGCCACGCTGGGGAGGTCGTGGTGGGTTCCGCTGTCGGCGGCGGACGAGTGGATTCATCGATTCCTCGTCATCTATGTCTTCCTGTTGCCGTTCCCGTTCTTCGGACCGGACGGCAGAAATATTGCCCTATACCTGCTGTTTGGGGTATGGTTCTTCACCCGAGAGCGGGGCGTCAGACTTGGCAGGGATCAGACGCAGCTTGCGCTTACGTTCTTACTGTTTTTGTTGATGGTCAGTCTAGCCGTGGCACGCTCGCCATTTCCGCTATCGAGCATCCGGGAACTGCAGCGTGGTCCTCTGAACGGACTGATCCTCTTTCTCTGCTTAGCCCATGGCCAGGGTGAGGTGAAGCGTCTTCGGCGTTACTTCATGGGATTCGTCTGCGCGTCTGCGCTGGTTGCCGGCTATGGGATCTTCGGATGGCTCACCGGGCGGGCGCAGATGGACGGGATGCTTACGTCGGTGTACGGCTGGAAAAACGCGTTGGGTTATGTATTGGCGGTGAGCGTGACCATCGTGGTCTGGAGGCTGCTGGAGGCCCGTGATGTCTGGTCGCAGACGGGTTGGGCCGCGCTGGGCCTCATGCAGTTGGCCGTGCTTGTGCTGAGTTACACTCGTGCGGCGCTCCTGGCAGTGGCGATCTCTTCCTGTATCCTAGCCATTGCGTTTCGCCGGATTCGCATCCTCCTTGTCGGGACGGTTGTGCTGGGGGCGTTTCTGATTCTCGGTGGGGACCGGATTGTGACCCGGTATCTCAGCATCGCCCAGCCCTCGACGTATCTGGAAGGAACGCTCTCCGGCAGGCGGGAATTGTGGCAGGGGGCGGTGGCGATGATTCGACAGCGGCCCTTCATGGGGTACGGCTACGGTTCGCCGGTGTTCCGCCATGTGGCGCGAGCCTTCGCGGACCAGACAGGCGATCTTCGCCCGACCTCGAACTCGCACGCCCATAATCTGTTCCTGGAAGCGGCTGTTGAAATGGGTCTTCTTGGTTTGGCGGCACTCTGTGCGCTGGGGGGGAGTGTGGCGTGGGTGCTCGTCAAGAGATGTCGCAGTCGCGCGTCCCCTGTTGACGAGCCGAGTCGAGCAGTGGCGTGGCTCCTTCTGGCGCTTTACGCGGCGGTTATGATCATCTCCTTGACCGATTATCTTGTGGTGGGGGATGGATTGGGAGTCTACCTGTGGGTCCTGTTTGCCTGCACGGGGGCGTTGGCGGCTCAAACAGATAGCGATCATGGGCGAGTTGGCGGTTCGGTAAAGTGCGGTACAGCAGATGCCGAGGGAAGCGCATGAGGCTGCTTGTGCTGGCCATCCGGGCGCTTGGAGACGTGGTCCTGACCACGCCCGTCTACCGGATTCTGAAAGCCGCCTATCCGATCGCGACAGTCGATGTGGTGGTGGAGCGGCCGTATGGCGACCTGTTGCGCGGCAATCCCAACCTCGATGCGATTTATGAGGTTGACCGCGGGCGAGACCTGCCGAGAACAGCGAATTGGTCGGCGCAGGCGCGACTGATCGGGGCGTTACGACAGAAACATTATGACACTGTTGTGGACCTCTTCAGCGGACCCAGAAGCGCCCTGATGGCCCGTCTCACCGGGGCCGGACGCCGGATCGGCGAGGATACCCGCAGTCGGGGTCGCGGGTGGTTGTATACTCACCCAATCCCGGTACAGCGAGAGGAGGAGCACCTGGTGGCGCAGAAGCTCCGGCTGATCCGGCCTCTGGTCGGCGACGTGAAGGAGGCGCCGCTCGAACTGTTTGTCGGCTCCGAAGAGCGGGCGGAGGCGGAGACTCTCTTTCAGGCTCGCGGGGTTCGGCCTGGGGTTCCGCGAATCTGCCTCTTCCCGGGGTCGGGATGGATCAATACGCGATGGCCCTCCGAGCGTTTTGCGGCGCTCGGCGATCTCATGGCGGATCGATACGATGCCGACGTCATCGTACTCGGAGGCGAAAAGGATCTGGCCGTCTGCGAGGCCGTAGCCGACGGAATGCGGCACACCCCGCATCTCTTCTCCGATTTGCGTTCCCTGCAACTGATGGCCGCGCTCATCTCGCGCATGGATCTCTTTGTGAGTAATAATACCGGACCTATGCACATGGCCGTGGCGCTCAAGGTGCCGACGGTCGCCATCTGCGGACCGACGAATCTTCGGAAATATAGGCCATGGGGCAACCGATTTCAAGTCGTCTCACGGCGCCTGCCATGTAGTCCATGCCCGCAGCACGAGGAGAGCTGTCGTTTGGTGGGACGTGTGCCGCAGGCGTGCATGCTGGAGATCACCGTCGAAGAGGTGGTGGAGGCGGCTGATTGCCTCTTAGCCGCCATCACGGAACCGGCGGCAGTCGGCGCGGTGCGTTGATTATCGCGAGGATGAGGCCGACAGAGGTGTCGTGGTGAGCACGCTGGGAGGGGAGATCCCGGGGCGGATTCTGGTTATCAAGCTCCGCTACCTTGGAGACGTCCTGCTCAGCACGCCCGTGTTGACGGCGCTCAGGACGGCGTTTCCCAAGGCCCGCGTCTCGATGCTGGTCAACCCCGGCACCGAGGCAATGATCGCGACGAATCCGTGCCTGGATGAGGTGCTGATTGCGGAGCGAGCGAGGTCGCCGATCCGGCAGCTTCGGTTTGCCGCTGCGTTGCGTGGGCGGCGGTTTGATCTTGTGGTCGATCTGACCGACGGCGATCGGGCGGCGATCCTGAGTCGGCTTACCGGGGCGCCGATTAGAGTCGGATTGAATCGGGAAGGCCGCTGGCGCGGGCGCCTGTATACCCATGTCGTGCCGATACGGGAGCAGCCGATCCCGATGATCCGCCAGCATCTGATGGCGCTGGAGATGCTGGGGATTCCGGTTAGTGATGGCGCATCCCCCTCGCTCAGGACGCAGGCGTCCGATGAGGCGGCGGCCTGCGCGGCGCTCGGCGCCGTCGGGATCGGCGCCGGCGAGCGCTTTGTCGCGGTACATCCCGGCGCGCGATGGTGGTTCAAGAGTTGGCCTGCCGATCGATTCGCGAGTCTTATCGATCATGTGCAGGCAAAGCTCGGGATGAAGGTCGTTCTGCTCGGTTCCGTTGCCGATCGGGAGATCGCGGAGACGATCCTCGACCGTGTAGAAACTGAGCGTCGGTCGCTGGTCGGGCGTCTGACACTGCTCGAACTGGCCGTGGTGCTCCGACGGGCGGCCCTCCTGGTCGGAAACGATAACGGTCCGATGCATATGGCGGCGGCGATGGGGACGCCTGTGATCGGCCTCTTCGGTCCCGCCGACCCTCGAATCTGGGGGCCGGCCGGTCAGGGCCATGCCGTGCTCTACAAGGGGATCGACTGCCGACCCTGTTTCCCAGGCGGGTGCCGACGCGGCGAACAGAACTGCATGCGACTGATCGCGTTTGACGAGGTCATCCCCGTCGTGGAGCGAATGCTTGTGCAGCCTGCTCTGTGCGACGGCGAGCCGGCGCTTTCGCGGAGTGAGATCGTATGATTGCCGATCGAGGCCGACAGGTGCTGCAGATCGAGGCCGAGGCCATTCTGGCCTTGATCCCGAGACTCGATGCGCGGTTTGATCGGGCCGTGGCGATCCTCCGGGATTGTCGGGGCCGGGTCGTACTGACCGGAATGGGCAAGTCCGGCTCGGTGGCGCAGAAGATCGCGTCTACTATGGCCAGCACCGGAACCCCTGCGTTCTTTCTTCACCCCGCCGAGGGGGGACACGGCGATCTGGGTATGCTGGTCCGCGGCGACGTCGTGATTGCCATTTCGAACAGCGGCGAGACGGGCGAACTGGTCGGTTTGCTTCCCGCGATCAAACGGCTTGGCCTCGCGCTGATCGCGCTGGTTGGCGACCCCGCGTCTACACTGGCCAGACAGAGCGATGTCGCCATCGATGTCGGGGTGGAGAAAGAGGCCTGTCCGCTGGCGTTGGCGCCGACCGCCAGCACGACGGCGGCCCTGGCGATGGGCG
>PQAQ01000127.1 GCA_003105305.1 Candidatus Methylomirabilota bacterium | reverse complement strand
TCGACGCCGGATCTCCGGTCGCGTGATTCCGCTACTCGGCAACGACATCGATACCGACCGGATCATTCCCGCCCGCTTCCTGAAATGCATCACCTTTGAGGGGCTTGAGACGCACGTCTTTGAGGACGACCGCCGGCAGATGCCGGATCATCCGTTCAGCCGGCCCCACTACCAGGGCGCAACGATACTTTTGGTCGGCCAGAACTTCGGCTGCGGCTCCTCGCGGGAACATGCGCCGGAGGCGCTCCGACGCTGGGGCATCCGAGGCATCGTGGGCAAATCGTTCGCCGAGATCTTCTCCGGCAACTGTACGGCGATTGGACTTCCCTGCCTGGCCCTGAATTCCGAAGACCTCGCCCAGTTGGAAAAGATCGTGGCGCAGCATCCCGACCACGAAATCGTGCTGGACCTGGAAGATCGGGTCGTACGCTTCGATACGTGGGACGTCCCGGCTCTGATCCCGGATGGCGCTCGCAATCAACTCCTGACAGGCACCTGGAACGCAACGGGCGTCCTTCTGGAGGCCGAAACCGAGATCGACCGGGTTGCCGGTGGCCTCCCCTATATCACAGGCTACTGAGAGATGCGACTCACAGCCGGCGGCATCGACATTCACTACACGATCGAAGGGGACGGTCCGGTGGTGACGATGAGCCACGCCCTCGGGTGCAATCTTACCCTCTGGGATGAGCAGGCCAAAGCGCTGAGCGCGCGCTACCGAGTGCTCCGGTACGACACGCGAGGACATGGCCAAACCAGCGCACCGCCAGGCCCCTACAGCCTTGAACAGATGGCTGACGACGTCTACGCATTGCTCGACGGACTTGGTATTGCGGCCTCGCATTTTGTGGGAATTTCCATGGGTGGGATGATCGGCCAGATCTTTGCGCTCAAGTATCCCGCGATGGTCCGAAGCCTCGTCCTCTGTTCTACCACGAGCCGCTACCCAGCCGCCGCGCGACCGGTCTGGGCGGAACGGATACGCACGATAGAAACAACGGGAATGGAATCGCTGGTAGAGCCGGCGCTTGAGCGGTGGTTTACGGCGTCGTTTCGGGAGCAGCGTCAGGACGTGATGGATGGCGTACGTACGATGATCCGGAACACGCCGCCGCAAGGGTATATCGGGTGCTGCCACGCGATTCCCACTATCGACATCACCGATCGGTTGGGTGAGCTTCAATGTCCCGCCCTCGTCATCTCAGGCGAACAGGACCCGGGAACGCCGGTGGCCATGGCGCGAGAGATCTGCGCCGCCGTCCCGTCGTCCAAGCTGACTGTCTTGCCTTCGGCGTCTCACCTCTGCAATCTGGAACAGGCAGAGGCGTTCAATCGCGTCCTATTGAACTTCCTGGATCGGATGCATTGAAAAGAGAATCGGTAAAAGCAGAAGGAGGCCATTCTCCGGCCTCCTTCGTCTTGAAAACCGCGGCGGTCCCTTGGTCCTACTCGATCATCTGCAGGACCCGACTCTGAACATGAGAGGATAGTCCCATAAGCTCGTTACGAAGCTCCTTGCGCTCACTAAGGTCCAAGATCTTATCGAAGTTACCGAAGTCGCCCACCTCAATGGTCACGATTCGCTCCAGCTTATTCGCCAAATGGTCCCCATACACATGATACCGTGAGACTCCCGGGTTCGAAAGCCAGAACTTCTTCATCTTGCCGGTCAGGAAATCATCCAACGCCTTCTCCTGGTCTGCCGAGCACTCGCACATAATGTGGTACACCATTGGGGCCTCTCCTTGTACGCAGGGTTTACGTTGCGTGAGCGCCTGATTACCCTTATCGACTTTCTACTTCAGCACCCGGGGCGCTTTGAACTTCACCCGTAAGATAGGCGCGCTTCACGCTTCTGTCAAGATAGAAAACATGATCCGCACTTATTATCTGCGCCCTGAATAAGGCCTTGCGACAAGATGTAACGTCGCCGGGCTGCGTATGATGCACTTGCATCGACAAATGAGTCGATCGCCCGATTGTTGGTGCAACCGGAGTCGCGTATATTGTGATTTGTAATCGTCGTGGCGTGTAGAGCGTAATGACTCATTACCCTGCGTCACCTACTCGAACCCAGGGAGGGCTACGAACTTGCTTACCATGATGCTGTCTCGACTCCGTTACCAGTGGTTTGTCGCAGTTGCGCTGTTGGTTGTCGCGTCGGTATCGCCGGCCTCCGGCGCCGGAAACCAGGGCGGAAAAAGCGGGGAGGCGATTTACTCCTCCCATTGCGCCCGATGCCACGGCTCGGGTGGAAAAGGCGACGGATGGCAGGCAAGGCTCTTCACACTTATTCCCGGTTGGCTCAAGATGCCGAACTTGGCTGACCCGGCTTTCATGCAGACTCGGCAGGATAGCCAACTCATGCAATCGATTAAGGCGGGCGGGAACGCAGGTATGCCGGCGTTCGCTCTGGAGTTCACCGAGCCACAGATTAAGGATCTGGTCGCGTATATTCGAACGTTTACCGAGGTGGCAGGATCGCGGCCGCTCGGGAGAGCCGTTCGTTGATTTGCGGCCCGGCGCCCTCCCTCATTCCTTTTAAGGCTCGCTGGACGCGGGGTCGGGTTGCCTGTTCATTTCAAGCGCAACAAGGTATTCCCGGATACTCCGAAGCTTGTCGAGATAGGTAAAGGTTTCTTCTTTGAGCCGCGACGCGAAGTAGCGGCGCGCATTCCGAATGGTTGCCTCTCTTTTCACCCAGCTCATCCCGCGCTTTGCAATCACCCTATTAAGTCTATTCGGACCCCCGTTATAGGAGGCGGCCCAGCAGTCTTCGAGCATTTCAACGGCAACGGAGCAGACTTTTTTGACCGTCGGGGTCCACCACGACGACATATCGGAGTCAAAAAGGGTAATCGATGCCTTCACGGCATTGACATGGTCTTGCATGCCACGCACAAATACCGGATCAAGCCTGACTTCCGGGGATTCGTCGAGAATTCGCGCATAGGTCGGACAGATAAACTGGCTGATCCCCGTTGCGCCGGCCGGAGACACACTCAATCCGAACGCTGAGTCCTGATTGAGGGCGACCTCCACCCAATATCGTTCAATAAGCCGGGACAGCGACCCATTTGTCTGATTTTTTTTAAACTCATTCGGATCGGTATGCTCATCAACCAGCAGTGCATGGATGAACTCGATTGAGGCGAGTTCGCTCAGATTCTCGTCGGTAAATGTCTTGGATCGTATGTTCAGATCATCCAGATCCTGGAGCGCCTGTACGATCACTCGCTCCAGATATCGACGACCCGCATCCGCTACATCCGGCGTATGGAGCTCCGGGGAATACGGAACATAGGAGCTGATGATCTGTTCGGGGAGACCCTGCCGGCACGTCCGCTTACCGGTTTTTTGATCGACCACCACGCTGCGCGCTGTGCGGGCGGTCCACATCGTCAGGTTGATAATGACGAAATCTTCACCGTTGCAGGTCAGCAGAAGATCCCTGTTAAAGCCCCAACGGCTCCCGCCGCGCCAGGTCAGTTCGCAATTGCTCCCCCTGGCAATAACTTGAGGAGGCTTCACCTGAGGGCGCTTGTTACGCTCCAGCAACACCGTTTCCTGAAATATAAAATCTCTTGACTCGCCGGTTTTCAGATTGAGTCCCGTCACCGCAACGTCTCGCGTCAGCGCCTGGAGCGTAACGTAGCGCAACGCCGGTTTTCGCCTCCGCCCCTTGGATCGCCTCACAACGGGCGCTGCCTCACGGACCGTTGTCACCTGATGGTTCAACTCCAGTTCTTCCAGCCGGTTTCGCGCCTCTTTGATCTTCTCGATGAGCGCGGGCTGAGCCGACGCCTGGAAACCCGGCGCGAGCATTCCAAACAGGAATACGACTATACCCGCGATCCGAAGGCAGCCGCGGCCCCACACGTCGCCATACCCCGTCCTCGAATCTCCCGGCCTTCGCCGTTGACGGCTAGAAATCATCTCGGTCACCCGCAGCCGTCTCTTCTTCTCTCCCGCGCGGAGCGCTTGCCTCTGCCTCCGGTACGACAAGAGGAGAAGGCGACCACGGCAGAAAAAAGAGAAACGGTTTCTTTGGGTCCGTTGCCTCGGGGAATTGTTCCGTGGGGCGATTCCGATAGACCGTCCGCATCGTCTTGATAAATACGGGAAGCGCATTACGGCCGCCGGTCTCTTGCACCTTGACCTGCCTCCCGTCTGGCGTCTCGACGACCGTTTCCATGGGCAGCTTCTTTTTCCGCCCGATCCAGACCGCCATGCAGTAGGAGGGCGAACAACCGTAGAACCAGTTGTCGGTGGTTTCCCCTTCTTCGTTAGTCGCCGTACCGGTCTTGCCGATCACCGGGAAATCCAGCCTGGGTATGCCTCGCCCCGGATCACCCGTTGTCGCAAGCCTTGCGGTCCCGTGCGCAAACTCAACAGGCGCGCGAAGCCCGCGGATCATGGCCAGCGCAAACTTGTCAGCCTCCTGCCCGGCGTCCGCCTCGATCTTTTTCTTTTCTTCGACCATCAGCTCGGCGCTGAGGCCGCTTCGGATCTTTTCCGATTGAAGCTTCGCCGCCAACTCCTCTTCGACAATCTTCTGAAACACATTCTCAGGCGCTGTGGGCGTCGTATCGTAGACAACATCACCGGATGGCGCCTCGATCTCTTCGATCGCGTAGGGTTCGACACGGCCCCCCATAAGTCCGGCCAGAGCAACGGCCATATCGAGGGGCGATACGTCAATCGAGCCTATCGCGACCGTCAGTCCGGGATCGATGGTATGCTCCGGCAGCCCGAACCGGCGGGTAACCTCGGGCGTAATGAGCTGGATCCCTTCTCGCCCGGCTCGTTCCGGATCCATCGTCGGCAGTTGGATGCCGAGCCGAGCCATCAGCGCGAGTATCTCCTCCTTGTACACAGTTCTCGGTACCCGTGAACCTCGAACGGCGCTTCGAACGTCCCTGATCGCGCTCATGGTGCAGGCGTTGCGCGATTCGGCGAGGCAGCGGATCGGCTCGGTGATTCCCGCATATCGCACCAGTGATTCATACGGAAAGTTTTGGATGCGATGCCTGCGGCCCCCGCCCATGGCGAGCGAGAGCGCCGATTTTCCGTCTGTCGCACCATAGGAATCGTCCAAAAGACATGGCCCGGCACCCTGATCCTGACACGAAAGCCTGCCACCCTTCAACAGCCAGGTCGCATAAAAAAATGGTTTGCAGGCCGACCCGCAGTGTCGCTTCATCTGGTTCAGCAGATATTCATTTTCCTGAAATGCGGGCTCCTGTGTAAAGATCTTAATCGCCCCGGTCCTGGCATCGATGAGAACCGCGGCCCCCCACAGATCCGTCAACGCAGGATTCCGGGCCTTCATCGTCTCCATCGACTCGTGCAGCGCATCGGCTGCCGCTCGCTGCCAACCACAGTTGATGCTGGTATGCACCTTCAGCCCCTGATCGACCAGACGCGTTGTCTGAACAATCCGTCGTCGGACGAATTCAGCCGCATGGAACGCTCGGCATGGGTCGCGCTCATACCGCTGGGGAAGCGGCAGCGCGCGCCATTCGTCGGCCTGCACTCTCGTAATAATACGTTCGCCGGCGAGTTGATCGAGCACTCTGCTCCGAAGTTTCAACGCCTCTTCCGGATTGATGAAGGGAGAGTGCTGCGGCGCGCGCCACGTCCCGATCACCATCGCGGCCTCCGCGATCGACAGATCGGCCGGCGCCTTGCGGAAGTAGTACTGACTGCAGGCCTTCACCCCGTATCGCCCGTGTCCGCAAAAGATATGATTGAGGTACAGCTCGAGGATCTTATTTCTCTCTACGTGTCCCTCAAGCAGCATCGCGAACCAGAGCTCTCGCCCCTTCCGCCAAAATTTGGCGCTCAAGGTCTTGCGTTCCTGCTCGTGGCGGAGTTCCTCTTCCGCAAACAGGATGCGCGCAACCTGCTGGGTGATGGTTGACCCTCCCTGCTGGAGGCTGAGCGTCTTCAGATCCAGCCACAACGCTCGTAAGACACCGCGGCTGCTGACCGGTGTCAACCGCCTTTCAAACCCTTTGTCTTCGATCAGAACCGCCAGCTTCGGGAAGTATCCCATCTCATTCAGCGCCGCGATCTCGCGGCAGTAGGTGCAGTAGTCTCTCAGCACCTCCCCGTGCTCCGCGTACAGCAGACTCGTTTCACGGCGGTCCTGTATCCGCGAGAAATCCGGCCATGCGAAAAAGCCGTTCAGACACAGGGCAAGCAGCCCGCCGGAGAGGATAGGAACGATGAGGAGAAAAAGGGCCGACAGGATCGGGGCAACCGGTCGGGCGGCCTTTTTCAGTTCGTCCACCCACTCGCGCCGATTTCTCAGGATCATCGTGAACCCAGCAATGACCACCTTCATGCCGGTTCTCGCAACAGTCAGCGGTGTCTTCAACGTCGCTTCTCTTATAACCTAACGCTCAACATGTCGGGATGCAAGCCGAGTTTCTTCATGAGCTCTCCCGGGGCGGTTGACGTCTCGCTGCTACCGCTTGACGACTTTTCCACTTGACAGTGGAATCGAAGAGCGCTATCAAACTATCCCCTTTCTGTGTGCGGAACTCTGTCGGCAGTCGTGCTCCCGCGTATTGTGGAGAGCCCGGGGCGCACATGTTCCGGCACTCAGGACGGCTGTAATTCGCGTGACTTACTATGCGGTTTCAGTTATAGTGAAGTCGCATAGCTATTGAGCGGAATCCAGGAAGATAGAAGGAGAATTGCGTGACGACCCAGGCGGATTCAGCGTCTGCTGCCCCTGACCGTATCCCATCCTCACAAGGCCTGTACGATCCCACCTACGAGCACGATGCCTGCGGTGTGGGTTTCGTCGTGGATATCAAGGGACGCAAGTCCCACGCCATTATTCAACAGGCTCTGACGGTACTGAAGAATCTGCTGCACCGCGGCGCGTCCGGTTCCGAGCCGAATACGGGCGACGGGGCCGGCGTCCTCATTCAGATGCCGCACGCCTTCCTCGCCCGCGAGTGCGAACACATCGGATTCACCCTGCCGGCGCCGCGCTACTACGGCGCCGGACTGGTATTCCTTCCCACGGACCCTTCGCAGGCCGCCAAATGCCAGGCAATCTTTGAAGAGATCACCCTGGAGGAAGGACAGACGCTCCTGGGGTGGCGGGACGTACCGACCGACGACGCGCCGATCGGCCCGACCGCCAGGGCCGCCAAGCCGACCTTCAAGCAGATCTTTATCGGCCGCAGCCCCGCGATCCAGGATGACCGGGCGTTTGAACGAAAGCTGTACATGATCCGTAAGCAGGTCGAGCACATCGTGTACTGTTCGACCCTGTCGCAGCGAACGCTCTTCTATGTTCCAAGCCTCTCTTCCAACACACTGGTCTATAAAGGGATGCTCATCGGGAACCAGATCGAGGCGACCTTCCCGGACCTGACGGACCCGGCGGTCGAATCGGCGCTGGCGCTGGTCCACGAGCGTTTTTCCACCAACACCTTCCCCTCCTGGCCGCTGGCCCACCCATATCGGTATGTGGCTCACAACGGCGAGATCAATACGCTGCGCGGCAACATCAACTGGATGCGCGCGCGCGAGGCGCTGTGCGAGTCGGACCTGCTGCCGGATCTCAAGAAGATCTTTCCGATCGTGCTGGAGGGCGGGAGCGACTCGGCAGTCTTTGACAACGTCCTGGAGTTTCTGGTGATGGCCGGCCGTCCCCTGCCCCATGCGATCCTCATGATGATCCCGGAAGCCTGGAGCGGCCACGAATCGATGAGCGAGGAGCGCAAGGCGTTCTACGAGTACCACGGCTGTCTGATGGAGCCGTGGGACGGGCCGGCCTCCATCGCATTCACCGACGGCACCGTCATCGGGGCGGTGCTGGATCGGAACGGACTCCGCCCGTCGCGCTACTACGTGACCAAAGACGGCCTCGTGGTCATGGCCTCAGAGGTGGGGGTGTTGGACATCCCCCCGGATAACGTGCTGCTCAAGGAGCGCCTGCACCCTGGGCGGATCTTCCTGGTGGATACCGCCCGCGGCCGGATTATCGATGATGCCGAACTCAAGCGCGCCTTTGCCGTTGAGCACCCCTATCGGAGGTGGCTGCAGGCGAATCTGATACCGATTGAGGAGCTCCCGGCGCCCCCGCATGTCCATGAACCGGATCACGACACCGTCCTGCAGCGACAGCAGCTTTTCGGGTATACCCATGAGGACCTGCGGCTCATCCTCAGCCCGATGGCGTTGAAGGGGGAGGAGCCGGTCGGCTCGATGGGAAACGACGCGGCGCTGGCGGTCCTGTCGGACCGCCCTCGTCTGCTGTACGACTACTTCCAGCAGCTCTTCGCCCAGGTGACCAATCCGCCGCTGGATGCGATTCGCGAGGAGTTGGTCACCCAGATGGCGACGACCATCGGACCGGAGCGCAACCTGCTCAAGCCGGAACCTGAGAGTTGCCGCCAGATCAAGTTGAAGACGCCGGTCCTGGATAATGAGGAGCTCGCGCGGATCCGGCATGTCGATCTGCCCGGCTTCCGATCGATTACGCTGCCGATGCTGTTCCCGACGGCCGAAGGCGGCAGCGGCCTCGAGCGGGCGCTCCAGGAGTTGTGCCGGAAGGCGAGTCAGGCGATCGCGGACGGCTATACCTACATCATCCTTTCCGACCGGGGCGTCTGCAAGGAACTCGCGCCGATTCCGGCGCTCCTGGCGACAGCCGGCGTCCACCATCACCTGGTCCGTGAGGAAACCCGGGCGAGGGTCGGGCTGGTGGTCGAGAGCGGCGAGCCGCGCGAGGTCCACCATGCGGCGCTGCTGATCGGCTACGGCGCGGGCGCGATCAACCCGTATCTGGCCTTTGAGACGCTCGACGACATGATCCGTGAGGGGCTGCTGCCCGGGCTTAACCACAAGCAGGCCGTCAAACACTACATCAAGGCGCTGAACAAGGGCGTCCTCAAGGTCATCTCAAAGATGGGGATCTCGACCATCCAG